>JBGSVC010000279.1:0-3982 GCA_041753175.1 Planctomycetaceae bacterium | reverse complement strand
CTGATTTTGAAGTCAGCCTGGGACTCTCCAAAGCGATCGTGCAGGGCGCTGAGTTAATGGTGACGACTGATTCGGGACCACGTCATTTCGCAGCGGCGTTTGATGTTCCGGTCGTGACGATTTTTGGCCCGACCCACATTCCCTGGAGCGAAACGTATTTCGATAAGGGAGTACACGTACAACATCAGGTTCCATGTGGACCTTGTCAAAAGCGAGCCTGTCCGTTGCAGCATCATGCGTGTATGCGGGATCTTTCGGTTGATCGTGTCTGGAAGGAAGTGATTGATCTGCGTGAGCGTTATGGATTGCAACGAGCCCATGCTGCTTAAACATCACAGGGAGATCGACCATTGAAAATAGCGCTGGTGAAACGACGATATTCTCTCAAGGCGGGTGGCTCAGAGCGATATTGCGTGATGATGGCCCGCGGTCTGATGGAAGCTGGACACGAGGTCACGGTGATTGGTCATGTCCTCGATGATGAACTGAAAAACGATGTGCGTTTTGTTCAGGTCCCCATTTCCAAGTGGACATCTTCGACTAAAAACCGGAGTTTTGCCATCAATTGTCGATCGGCTATAGCTGCCGGGCAATTTGATGTCACGTATGCCCTGGGGAGAGCGTTTGGCGTCGATGCGGTTCGCATCACAGAACGTTTGCAGTCACATTGGTTGAATGTCTATTATTCAGCCGGCTTCTGGCGTACGGTGCAGTCATTGAATCCGCGTCATCGCACGTTGATCGAACTGGAACGTCAGCTTTATACGGCTCACTCAACACGCCGCATCGTGACGCAATCCAAGTTAGATCGCGACCTGGTGAAACGATACTATGGGATCGACGATTCCAAAATTACGACCATTTACAATGGCATCGATGCATCGTTGTTTCACGAAGGCTTTCGGTCGGAACGACATCAGGTTCGTGAGAGGTTTGGTATTCCGCAGCAGGCCCGATTGATGATTTTTGCCTCGATGGATTTCGAAGGCAAAGGGCTTCGAACGATTTTGCAATCCATGGCTGCCTGTCGAGGAATTGAACCACACCTGCTCGTCTTAGGGACGGGACCAATTGCCAAGTTCAGTACATTAGCCCGAAATCTCGGGGTGGAACGTCAGGTTGTTTTTGCAGGACGACAAAGTCACATAGCTGCCTGTTATGGAGCTGGTGATGTTTTCATATTGCCCACCGAATACGAGCCATTTCCCAACGTCAACCTCGAAGCGATGGCGTGCGGACTGCCCGTCATCACAACAGCGACGTCGGGCGGCGCTGACATTCTTCAAGACAGCAAAAACGGATTTTTGATTAGTCATCGAAACGCTCTTGAAGAAATGACAGATGTCATCACCCGATATTTTTCGATAACACAATCACAGCAGGAAACAATGTCGCGCAATGCCGTGGGGACGGCTCAAAAATTTCCCATCTCTGCGACGATTCACAAGACAATCGAGATGCTGATGGAGGTCGCCGATGAGAAGCAGCAACAACTGCCCGTCGCATCCAGACGCCGCGCCGCTTGAAGATCTCTGCTGGGATGAAGGGCGACTGATCGTCAAAGCCTTGCATGCACCGCTTTGGGAAGCGCATGGACTCAAGACGTTTGATGAGTTGATGTCACTTCCCGGGTTGAAAGCAGCAAAAGCGACGCGTAGCGATCGAGTGACATTTCGGTTTGAGCTTATGGACGCCCAAGGACAACATCATGTTTACTATTTGAAGTGGCATGGTCGATCGCCTTGGAAAGACTGGTTAAAACCTTGGTTACAAGGGAAACGCCCGATTTTAGGTGCTCACAATGAGTGGCAAGCGATGTCGCAATTTGAGCAGGCAGGAATTCCTTCAATGGCCCCGGTTGCCTTTGGTAGAAAAGGTGTTGAAACCCTTGTTGTGATCGAAGGGCTGGAGGGATATGTGAAACTTAGTGAGCTTATTGAAAAAATTGACCTGCAAAGAGATCAAAAAAAACTCCATGAGTTCTTGAATCACCTCGCCAGCCAGACGGCAAAAATGCATAATGCCGGTTTACATCATCAGGATTACTATTTGGGACATTTAATGGTCAAAGAGGCCGACTGGTTAGTATGGATCAGTGGTGAGACCGAAACAGGGTCTGCAAGAGCAGAAGTGACCGCGGTGGAATGCCCTGTTTTGGTCCATGTGATTGATTTGGGACGAGCACAACGACAGTTCCCGTTAAAACGCCGCTGGATCATAAAAGATCTTTCTCAGCTTAATTATTCCAGTCGAGACCTGCCCAGTTCGTTAAGAATGCGATTTTTTAAGCAATATTGCCATCAACTCGAGTTTTCGCAGGGGCGTGGTTTGCTGTCTGGTGTCATTTCCAAGACCCTTCGGATTGGACGCCATACAAGAAAGCACCGTATTTGAAGGACAAAAAGTCAATTGTTGACCCTGGTGAGAAATCAATATTTCGCCCATTTCGTTCACTTCAGTCGATGAAGAAATTCGAGAGATTCTCGTAAGTGATTTCTTATAATAAGGTTGCCGAAATTCTCGTGTTGACGTATTATCAAAGGGAAATCTATTTGATCGAGCAGGATGCCGAGAAGATCGAGAAAATAGGTTTTCTGTGCTTTATCTCAAGTGAACTTACTTCTCGGGCTAGACAATCGCACAAAACTGCATGTTGGGACCTTGTGTTGATTTTCGTATAGCTCTGCTTTCCTCAAGTTCGTGACAGTTCCCCAATGCTCCATAAGGAGATCGACCTTGGACTCACCTGATACCCTCGATATGCCCTCCACCACTAACTCCATCGACGAGAGTCCGTCTCTGAAAGCAGACGACTCCGGGATTTGGATTGCCCAGCACCTGGAGCGATCTGGCTCGGTCGCGGTCAAATTCAGTGATCGCTTCCCGTATGGCGTTAATTGGGCCACGACTGCGTTTATTGCAGCCATGCACCTGGGAGCGTTTGCCGCTTTGTTCTACTTTACGTGGGCAGGCTTATTGACGTGCATTGCATTGCATTTTGTAACCGCCTGTCTGGGAATTACGCTGGGCTACCATCGCTTGTTAACCCACGGCAGTTTTTCCTGCTCTAAGCCATTGAAGTATTTCTTTTCATTCTGCGGGATGCTGGCCGCCGAAGGCAGCCCTTTGTTTTGGGTTGCAACTCACCGCAAACACCATGCACACTCGGATAAAGAAGACGATCCACATTCTCCGGTACACGGTTTCTGGTGGTCACACATTTTGTGGCTTCACCCTCGCACACCCAATGATGTGCTTAATGCTCAACTGCAACGCTGGGCTCCCGATATGTTGAAAGATCCGGTGCAACGCTTCTTTCACAACTTCTTCGGGTATGTGCCCTTCATTACCGGAATTGCACTGTATCTGATTGGTGAATACGCCATTGGAGGCATTGGACTCTCGATGCTGTTCTGGGGATTGTGTATGCGGGTTATTGCCTGTTACCACAGCACCTGGTTTGTTAATTCAGCTACTCACGTGTGGGGCTACCGCAACTACACGACGACCGACTTTTCCCGAAACCTCTGGTGGGTGGCATTGCTCAGCTATGGCGAAGGCTGGCACAACAACCACCATGCTCACCAACGTCTGGCCCGTCACGGACACCGCTGGTGGGAATTGGATGTGACTTATGCTGTCATCTGGAGCTTAAAAAAGCTGGGTTTGGCCTGGCAGGTTCAAGATAATCTTCCCAAGCGTGGTTAATATCACGTTTGTTGCTATAAAAAAAAGGCCACCCGATTTTTCGGGTGGCCTTTTTTTGTGAGCTTCAACAGGTGGTGGTTATTCGTCGGTTACACAACCCTCAGACGCTGATTTGACGTTCTTGATATATTTGTAGAGCGTGCCACGGGTCGATTTATAAGCAGGTTTTGTCCATGCTGCTCGGCGACTTTTCCAGTCGTCATCGGCGATGGCAACGTCGATACTGTTTTTGTGGGCGTCAATGGTGATGATGTCACCATCGTGTACGAGGGCA
>JBGSVC010000278.1:0-2627 GCA_041753175.1 Planctomycetaceae bacterium | reverse complement strand
ATCGGGTGCAATTTCGTAGGTACATGTTCGTTTGGAACAGCAGAGCGTTGATGAAACGCACGTCGGTGCGTCAGACATGACAGTACGATTTTTCGCGCGACACCGAGGACCACTTCTTACGCCGGCGTCGTGAAAAAATTTTCGGCGCGGTGCGCATGTCCGTACTGTAGTCAGTTGGAATCACCCAAGTTCGCTGAGCACGTGAAACGGATGTCACTATCGTGGCTTCCCAGATTCGTAGCTTCGGACTGACAAGTCACTCAAGCGTCGCGGTCACGTAATCGGCTCTGGACATCGGCTATCCGTGAGGAAAAATCTTCAGCGGTCAGAGATCGCAAGTCGTCAATCGGCGTGACCGGATCGCCGACAATTTCTTGAAGCGTCTGTAAACGGCCAGCCAAGTGCCCCTGTTGAAGTCCTTGCTCAAGTCCTTGCTCAAGTCCTTGCTCAAGTCCTTGTTCACGTGCGTGCCGTAACCTTGCCGCTTCGTCACGCTGCAATTTCAGTCGGGCTTCGTATAACTCTCGTTCTTTCGGAGTTCGTGCTATCATTTCCAGTACTCCCACCGCTTCGACGAACGTCGGGCTGCCGAGACGATCGGCAATCTGATCCGCCGTTAGATATTCGGCCTGACGTAAAAAATACACCCACGCTTCGATCGGATCGGCAATTTTCACATTATCACTCGGCGGGTCGTACTTGGGCAACTCCAGCAGGTGAAGTTGCAAGTGATCGGTAAGCACCGATTCGAAACTGCGCAGGCGAAAGTCGCTGTGAATCGCCGCTGAATCAGGCAACAGGATTCCGTCCAGAACACAGATTCCGATCGCCGGACGAAGCTCATGATAGCTGCCACCTCGGCCAAGCTGACTCACAAACAACGAACATACATAGTACGTTAACCGCTCGGGCAGCTCCGACGGTAGCGTCGTCTGCATCTCGATGTTGAACAACTTTCCGTCGGCGTCGCGAGCGTTGATGTCCAGGATCGACAGTCGATCCTCGTCAAAGTCGCGGTCCAGGATCGGGTTCAAGATTTCGACTTCGGTGATTTCCGGATCTCCGCCCAACACTGCATTCAAGAAATGCAGTGTGATCGCCGGATGGTCGGGGCTACCGAGCAGCTTCTTGAAGGCGAAGTCAACGGTAGGGTCGATTCCGATTGCCATGGGATTGCCTACTTGCCACTGGAGTGAAGAAGAGCGATCAGCGTAACCCATGTCGCGTCGGTCGTCAGCGTCACTCCTCCGCTGATTCCTCCGGTCGTACAGCCGGGTGCGTGCGGCCAAGGGTTTCCAACGGTTGTCGCAAGCTTGTACGGGCGCAGATCTGCCTCGTGTCACACTTCTGGGATCCCAAAAAGATCACGATCATGGACAGTTGGATTTGTAGTATCGAAACAATTCCGACTGGACGTGGTGCGGTGGTCCTCTCCGGTGCAAAGGAGCTGACGCATATCAACTACCCACATCCCCTTTGATCCGCCTCAAGGAGTTCCGCCTGAGCGTGGTTCGGTGGCTTCCATTGGCAACGTCATTCGCGCCAGGCGGCAAGAAACGGAGCTAACACTCCGATGTGTTACCTGGAAGGTGCACCTACGAGGCCTGACCCCTTTGATTTCTCCCCTTTGATTTCTTCACCGTCATAAATGTTCGTTTGACGTTATTGAACCCCTCGCGCCTCAAAGCACATCTAAATGTTTTTCTCGCCAATCGCTCCAATCATTTCCAAGGATCGTGATAACGCTTTGACATAATGCTTCCCGCATGTCATGACCTTCAAGGTTGCGAAGAAGTCTTGCTCCGCGACACCCAGGTGTGCAGACGATGGCAAGTAAGAGATGTTCGGTGCCCGGATTGGAATGCCCAAGCAATTTGCCCTCCTCAATGCACCTTAAGGAAAGCTCCTCAAGTGTGATATCCTCCGATTTTCTAGATTCGTGATCCAGGCCGATTGCTGACTCCGAAACGTTGTTGACACGAAGCGCCACTTCCGCAATTGTGCCCTCGAATTTCGGCATCGCTCGAAGAATGTGAATCGTGTCCGATGATTTTTCGCTTCGATTCAACGCTTCTTCGGCGGCAAGGGCGAGAATCTGGTGAACTGGTTCGGTGGCTCTTTCGAACGGTGTTTCTTCACTCATACTCACTCCGCGTCATACAGCAATGCCAATTGTCGTAGCGATTGCAGGTAATTTGTCAGCATCTCTTCATCCGCATTCCACGGAATTTGAAGGACAGTTTTATTCTTATTACCAAGTGTCATTTGGAAATTGACGCTACGTCATAGGACTTCCACCTGGTCCCCTAGGCCAAAAATCCTCATCCCACCAGATTGGAACAATCGCTGGAGAGTTTTTTGTTGTAATCCTGGGAGTTTCTATTCCCATGCAAGTAAAAATACGCTCCCCAACATAGTGAAACTCTTGTTGAAAATTCCCCTTCGCACCACCAATGATGACCGCATGCCTTTTTAGCATCGTCTGCGGCTTTCCAGCATGGTTTATACACATCTCGCCAGCAGTTTTTCAGGCCCGATGGATCACGGCCATTAAGCGGATTGCTATTAACATACTCATACAGATTCCATTCACTCCCCTCGTACCCAATCGGGTCTCTGGAGCAGAA
>JBGSVC010000277.1:0-10907 GCA_041753175.1 Planctomycetaceae bacterium | reverse complement strand
TACTCATCAATTTTCTGGGGAACAACGATGGGGATTTTTCGGAGAATCGATGCCTGATGCCAGCACTCCCCTGTCGTTTTTTCTCGACGATCAGCCGCAAGTATCTGTTCTTGTGTTTACTTTGGTGAGATCAATTTCACGGGTTGATTCTATCCTGACAGTCGCTCCGACAGACTCTCACGAGAGAAAAGTTTTCCCCACGCGGTGCCGATAGGTATGGGGCTGACAACAGTTATTTGGCGCATCGGGCGTCCTCTCATCCTTCACGACATCTTTGATGAACTTCGCATCGAAAGGCACAGATGACGTTACAAGAAATTGAAAACGTCGATGATCTGCATCGTTATGTCCACATGATGCTTTGCGAGAAAGAAAATCTTCTCGATAATCAGTTTGAAACCCAGCGAAGCGCTGTAACGAAAGCAGAAAAGGTTTGTGGGTTTCATTTTGCACTCAAAGGGCCCCGCAATCTCAAGCTTTCAGCCGTTTGGTCAGCAGAAAAAAATCTGCTCTATTTTTATGACGCCAAGGGCGAACGTTATGAAAAGCTGACTTTGCCCAAGTATGTGCCTTTTGAGGCGGCTTGAATTTCGACTGGACGTTTGGGCTGATGCTCACGCCTCAAACTCACGTTGCGTTATTTTATCGCGTCTGCGATGGTGGTGTTCCATGACCAGCGGCGATGTATGAGGCACGCCCCTGGGAATACTCTTGAGTGCTGATATCGTCGTGATTGAGGTCCACGCCGGCCTGAAAATCACGAAAGCATTTTTTCAAGTACGGCACACACCACCCGCAACCCGTACCCGCTCCTGCACATTCACTGAGCTGACTGGGAACGATCGGTCGATGAACGCGCAGATGATTGACAATCTTGCGTTTTTTAACGTGAAAGCAGTAACAAAGAGTTTCATCAAGTTCCATGGGTCACTCCTTGTCAAAGTTTGAATGAACACCCGTTGTGGCTATTTGTTTTCAGGTTCTGCTTGGATTGCACTCAACGAGTCTTCGTTCTTCAAAGTCTCAACGGAATCAAGAGCCATCACATTCAGGTTTCCATCTTCGCGGAGCTGAAAAGTTAATCCCACCTGTGCCAGGAGTTGTGTGAGGATCTGTCTAAGCGTCTGATCTTGCAAATCGATGCCTGAGACGGTTCTCGAGAGTCGCTGACGATTGGGGGACGTGAGCTGATCCTGGTAAATGCGACAGCCGATCATCTCCTCGAAATCGAGAAGCAAAATGTCCACAGAGATCGGTTCTTCAACACGATAGCGTTTGAGTTTCAGCGACAAGGCTTTTGTCAATTTTTCGAGTGGTGAAGGTATTTCGGGAGCCGGAAGAGTCGCTTGAGGGGTTTCTTCAACGGGCTGAACAGTGTCGATCAATTCGTTGGTGGAGGCAGTCGACGATACGTCGACAGGAAGGGTCATGTTATTTTCGGGCGACTGGAGGTGACTGGAATCATTTGTTTCAGAAATTTCAGGAGTCGCCTGCATCTGTGCAATCTGATAGTCGTCCCTCATGGTGCTGGATGCTGAGTCTTGGCTGTCGTTCGTCGATTGAGGTGTTGTCGTTGTCTGCGGAACAGGCTGTGAAGGAATAATGACTGCGGAATTCGAGGCGTTTTTGGCCTGCCTCAAATTTTGTTGATTATGTGTTTCAAGGATTGGTCCGATGATGGCAAACATGATAAAAAGAGTCGTCAGCAGGGCCAGAATCAGGATCACCACAAAGCGATTCGATGCCACTTCGGAAGCGCGAGGGAGATAATTCCGGGACCGAATTTCAATCGTTGATGCCTGTTTGTCTTGAGACGACTTTTGCCCAGTTGCCAAGGTTTTTCGAGCAACGACGTCTTTATTCGGAGCCAATTCCTGCGCAGGTGCGGGATCGATTTGAGAAGGGGATCTGTGTGCCCAAAAACGAACAGGCAAGCCACATTCAGGACACAGAATCTCTTCATTGACCGGATGATCATCCGGAAATCGAAGCAGTGTCTGGCAATGATCGCAGCGTCGTTCCATGGGTGAATTATGTCACAGACTCCCCAAGAAACGCTAGAGCGAATGGATTCGTCGATTCATTTCATGAGTTCAGTCGACCTATTTCGAGGTAGAGTTCTTATTTTCAGAATACCTTCTGACCTCGTATTTGCGTAAGATCTCCACTGAATATCTAAAGATGAATGTCTACGGAATCGAATTTACACCTTCTGTTTGATGTTCGCTGACCCTTTGCAACTCTCAACAACTTACTACTCAGAACCATGCTGTCTGGTGCAGCCCGGGAGTTTCTCCATGACTTCTATTGGACTATGGGCATTGATGATGCTGCCGGCTCAGATTACCCACCCCCTGCATTATCAATACGAAGTCGTTGCTGAATATCCCCATGATGAATCCGCTTTCACGCAAGGGCTCGTCTTGCAGGATGGCAAGCTGTATGAAAGCACGGGACAATATGGCCAATCAGAATTGCGCGAAGTCGACTTGGCGACCGGAGCGGTCCTCCGAAATCGACCGCTCCCCAAAAATTACTTTGGAGAAGGGATTGAATACCTCGATGGAAAACTTTTCCAACTGACCTGGCAGGAAAAAACAGCAATCGTCTACCGTGCAAGCGACTTTCAACCCTTGGGCCAATTCCGCTACAGCGGTGAGGGTTGGGGAATTACCGAGGTCGATGGCGATTTGATTGTTTCAGATGGTACTTCGACTCTCAGACGATACGACGCCAACACATTTCGCTTGAAATCTCGACTCAAGGTGATGCAGTCAGGACGTGAACTCAATCATCTCAACGAACTGGAAATGGTTGGAGGCGTGCTTTATGCCAATGTGTGGCATTCCAACTATATTGCGATGATCGATCTACAAACTGGACAAGTCGTGGGAATTGTCGACTTGACCAGACTCAACCCGATCAACGGCATTTTTCAGCGTGAGAAAGTTCTCAACGGCACAGCCTACGATGAAAAAACCGGTCATTTACTGGTGACGGGTAAAAACTGGCCCAAGCTGTATGAAATCAAGCTGACAGCCCCCTCCAACTGATCGCCCGCCCTCTGCCCTGAGGTCAACGGTACATAAAAAACCTCAACATCACGGAGGTTTTTATGTCGGATCAAATTCAATTCGGTCAAAATCGATTATCAGCCCTTGATTCTCTCAATGAGCTGCTTGATTCCAGGCATGGAATCATCAAAAGCGCCAGGTTTCAGGCGTTTTTGGATTGTTGAAGAGTGGCAGGAGGTCGATTTTCAACAGCCTGTTAGAGACCAATGCTGGCCATCAGGTCCAGCAGCATGCTTGTCGGTGCAGAATGTGATTCCAGGGCCCACAAGCTCCGCACGACATCAAACATCAGCAGCGTGCAGAATGTCATCAACAGTGCTGAGACAGACAGAAGGCTGATCGTACCAGCACCCCATGGTGCCGAAGCTGCCATGACAGCGACGGCACGTCCTCCACCACTGGAGAGTCCTGGCTGGCTTTCCCCGCTTTCAAATCCATCTTCAAAGTCACCTTCGTCGGCTTCGAAGACATCCAGTGAGTCGTCTTCGCCGATCATGTCATCGGATAGTTCCAAATCATCGGCATCGAAATCGGCATTCATGTCGTCATCGACAGAACTCAAGTCGAAGACAGATTCTTCGTTGTCATCAGAAGAGAGTTCGTCTGTGTAGAGGGCACTGTCTTCGACAAAGGCTGCCGAGTCGGCGTTGGCGTCATCTTCGTCAAACATGATCACGCTTGTCTGATCGTGATCATCGTCTGATCTTAACGCAAAGACATCATCGTCGGCACTGAGTTCAATGGTTTTGTTGGTTTCGTTCATGTCGTCATCGCCCGAGAGATTCAACATAGGAATCGTTCCTCCCATGTCATCGTCACTCAGTGGGGGCAATGTAAAGCCGGTTTCGTCCATCGGCTCTAAAGAAATCCCACTGTCAGAGGCAATATGGCTGTAACTGTTATCTTCGTCCATCAACGAAATACCAGAGTCGGCAGCCAGCTCCAGCGAAATTCCAGAATCGCCTGCCAGCGAAATCCCGGAGTCGATATCATCACTTTTTCGGAACCCACTTTTCTGATTGATCAGTGACGATTCTTCATCAAGCTGGATGGTCAATCCACTGTCGTCGGCTAAAGTGATCCCGCTTTCTGCCGCTGGTGAAGTTGGCTTTTTCTGATGCAGTTGGACGTCGCTATCCGTCTTATCAAATTCTCCAGCCAGCTTGATGTCGCTATCTCCGATTGGAATTTTGGGGATTTTCATCGATGATCCGATGAGTCGAACATCGCTGTCAGAATCGTCCAGTTTTGAGATGGCACTTCCTTGAATCAGTTTTACGTCACTGTCTGCCCCATCGTTGTCACGCATTTTGACATCGCTGATGTTGGGCGCCTTGCCAATGGAGGTCGAATCGCTGGACTCGACCATTTTCCATGCCGGACTTGATTCGTTGATCTGAATGTCGCTATCAGGTGAGATATCACTTTTCGCTGTCGGTTTTTTTCCAGACTGCACGATGCGGATATCACTATCGCTGACTTTCGCCCACGCCGCTCCTGAGTCCTGCAATTTCAGCTTGCTGTCGTCTTCGAGTTCAACAGGTTTCGTGCCCGACGGAGACCGCAGTTCTGACCCCGGCTTGATATTCATGCTGCTGTCGACAAGCTGGACGTCGCTGTCAGAGTCTTCATCACTGATACGGTACTTGGCTGACGATTCATTAGCGATTAACCTGACATCGCTGTCGGAATCACTCTGGGGGGAAGCTGGGCCAGCAGATTTCCCACCGGCATCTCCGGCGACTGTATTGAAGAAATCATCATCAGAAATCGCAGGGAAATCCGGATCAGAATCGGCCTGCGTTTTGCGTGCATATTCTTCCACATCGGTATCACGAAACTTCCAGGTTCCGCGGTCGGCAAACCCACGAATTTCCCCATCAGAGCGTAACCGTTTGAGTTGCTCGGTGGTCATTTTCAATCGTGCTGCGGCTTCTTCAAGGCTGATGTACTTTGTCGCCATCGCGGACAACTCCTGAAAGTTTTCTTGCTCAATCGGCTCTTACCAGTCGACATTTGGTGGAATGACGACGGTGTCTATTCAATTCGTATAGTTAACTGGATACGATCGCTCCAGCTTTTGTCATAGTTTTTTGTCACAGTAAAATGTTATTCAGCAGACACGTTCAAGAATGTGTGTGAACAACTTTTCAACTTTACCTATCTTAACCCAATGTTTCTGAGTTGCAATTTGATTTTGGTCTGTTCCTGAAATCAGTTTATGCCCGCGAGATCTGCTGACAACTCCTTTTCCGGCAATTCTTTAGGCATAATCTGCATGATCGGTCCTAAAGACAGGGACTTCCCCAGCCACTGAGCAGTGCTCTTCACGCCATCATTTCATCCTGTATGTCATCGATTGAACAAATGTGACGACTCTTGAATGACTGACGATTGTGTGCGTTGTCGAAGAATCAAGGTCCAAACGGTGAAACCTGAATGTCCAACAACCCCCACAGCGTCATTATCGGAACCTGCACTCCCGGACGATAGAGTCACGTCGGTCAAAGACCTGCGGTGATCGCAAAATGTGTGAGTTAGACAAATCAATCTCAGAAAAATCGTCATAACGAATGAAACGACTATGACAGTTGTGGAGTTGCCCCCGCCTGGACACCGGCTTGAACCGCAATTGCCACGCGACCTCGTCCGGAACGTGGTCCTCAATCAGATGCTCTGGACCGCCGGCTACAGCCTGATGGGAGGTGGGGCGATCGCTTATTTCGCTAAAGATCTTGGCGCCAGTGGTTTTCAGCTCTCGTTAATTCTGACGGCTCCAGAACTCCTCGGTTTAGCGTCTCTTTCTGCTGGGCCATTAAGCCAGGTTTGGGGGTCTTTCAAGTCACTCTGGCTAACAGCGACGCTTGTTTCTCGCGCATGTCTAGTTGCCTTACCCGTGATTGCGTATGGACATTCGACAGCAAGTATTCCCATGGGGCTGGAAATTGTCATCGTTTGCTATGCTTTGGCAGCACTCATTCAGGCAATCGCCTACACAGGATTGATGAGCTGGCTCAGTCAACTGGCTCCCTCCCCCACGTGGGGACGTTTTTTCGCAGCTCAGGAATTGGGCGCCTTGTTTATTAAAATTGTCTTCCTATGGGGCGGCGGCGTGCTCCATCAGATGATTAGTGAAGGTCCGTCGCGTTCGCTTTTGAGCTACGCAGTTCTTTTTGGTGCTGGCATTGTGCTCACGTCAGCCTCTGTCATCCCATTACTTTTTCTGCCATTCAAACAGCAACCGCCGACCTTCTCTCCGCCTGAATCCACACCGATATGCTCGAACTCGTTATATAGTCAGATCGTCGTTGCCATTCAGTCGATATGGCCTCTATTGGTTTGTCACTGTTGGTTGGCAGCATTTCAAGGCTTGACTCAAGCGGTGTTTTACCAGTATCAAACGAAAGTCCTGGGAATCACCCTGCTGACCAACAATCTTCTGCTGGCCTGGCTTTATGTTGTTCAATTCCTATTGGCATACTGGATCGGTTCGCAACTCGATCGCCGATGTGCCAAGCCGATTCTGATTCTCGGCTTGATTGTCGTCTCGATGAGCCTGCCCTGCTGGTTGGCAGCCGAACGTTTTGGAATTCTCATGCTTGTTTGCGCCTTTACATTGTGGGGAGGATTTGCTGTCGTCAATCTTTCTTTCAAAACGCTCCTGCTCAGGCTTCTCCCGCCTCAGAAAGCGACTGGCATTGCCTGCTTTTATCATCTTGCTGGTCTCCTGGCAGGCCTTTCTGGTCTTTTGGGAGGTTATCTTCTCGACCAGATGCTCACCCACCAACTGCCGTTAATGTTTTCGATAGAACCTCGGTATTCCTATCACCTTTTGATTGCCATCTCGTGGATAGGTCGTTTAACAGCACCTCTTTGGCTGTTTTTCCTCGTAGAACCCCCAAAAGTTTCCGAATCATTAATCGTTGGGTTCAACAAAAGTGAGTCTCACCATTCATCCGGTGTTGACCTGCCATCCTGACAGGCACCCACTTGATTACAGAGATGATTGAGCGGAACCGCTGAAGTAGTTTTCTGTATCTCTAATGCTAGTATTACTTTGTGGTGTGGCTGCTGGTTTTGTTCACACGTTGGCACAGATTTCGCATTATTGTTTATCTTGGAGTGTTTACTGCCAAAGTGGACATTATCTGTAGATTTTCTCCAGAGTCTGCTCTGCCAGATTTGTTGAGTCGAAAAAAATTTGGTCGAAAATGTGCAGCCAATAAATGTCTGTGACAGTCTCGCCGAAAGGTATTCATCATCATAATTAGTGGTTTTAAGCCGCTAGTTGGATGAGACACGGCGGGATGTTATTGCTTTGAAAAGTTTGTTTTGTTTTTAATGAATTGTTTACATCCAGGAGTTGGGAATGGCCAAGAAGTCCGGAACGATCAAGATCGTCCCATTGGGTGACAAAGTTGTCATCAAGCGTCAAACTGCGGAATCAAAAACCGCTGGTGGTATTGTGTTGCCAGATTCTGCCAAAGACAAACCACAACGTGGAGAAGTCGTCGCCATTGGCGATGGGCATGTGAAAAACAACGGACAAAAAACTGCTTTGACTGTCAAAGAAGGTGATCGTGTGATTTTCAGTTCTTATGCTGGTGATGAAATCAAGATCGGCGACGAAGAATACCTGCTGATGCGTGAGAGTGACATTCTGGCAACTTACTAACAAGCTCACCTGCTTTGTGACATGACTCTCGTGGTTGCGGGAGTCAGATCGGACCTACTTTGCATTCTGCTCACAATTTGCTGACAGAATATCCATCTCAATACTGAAAATATCACTCAAGGAGTTTCCCCAATGGCTAAGATGATCGCCTTTGATCAAGATGCCCAAGAAGCCATGCGTCGCGGCGTCTCCAAACTCGCCCGCGCTGTGAAAGTGACTCTGGGACCACGCGGTCGCAATGTTATTATTGAAAAAAGTTTTGGCTCTCCGTTGGTCACCAAAGACGGTGTGACCGTTGCCAAAGAAATCGAACTTGCTGACAAGTTCGAGGATATGGGCGCACGAATGGTTCGCGAAGTTGCCAGCAAGACATCTGATGTCGCTGGCGACGGAACAACAACCGCGACCATTATGGCTGAAGCCATTTATATCGAAGGTTTGAAATCCGTCGTGGCTGGCGTCAGCCCTTTGGATATGAAACGCGGAATGGACCAAGCTGTTGCTGATGTCACAGAATTCCTCAGAGGCATGGCGATTGAATGCAAGAGCAAAAAATCAATCGCTCAAGTCGGAACTGTGGCTGCCAATGGCGATTCCGAAATTGGCCAGATTCTGGCAGATGCGATGGAAAAAGTTGGAAAAGACGGCGTAATCACCGTCGAAGAAGGCAAGAGTTTGGAAACAAACTTTGAAGTCGTCGAAGGGATGCAATTTGATCGCGGTTATCTGTCACCTTATTTCGTGACTGATCCGACTGCTATGGAATGCGTTCTGGATGATGCCTATGTGCTGATCCATGAAAAGAAGATTTCGAATATCAAAGATCTGGTGCCCGTGCTTGAAAAAGTTGTGCAATCAGGCAAGCCGTTGATCATCATTGCCGAAGATATCGAAGGCGAAGCGTTGGCAACGCTGGTGATCAATAAACTTCGTGGAACGTTCAAAATCTGTGCTGTTAAAGCCCCAGGTTATGGCGACCGACGAAAAGCCATGCTGCAGGATATTGCCGTGATGGTCGGCGGGACATGTGTCTTTGAAGATCTTGGGATTCAATTGGAGAATGTCCAGCTTTCCGATCTTGGACGAGCCAAGAAGATTGTCGTCGACAAAGACAACTGCACGATCATCGAAGGTGCCGGAAAGACATCCGACATCAAATCCCGTATCGAGCAGATCCGTCGTGAACTGGAAAACAGCACCAGCGACTACGATAAAGAAAAACTCGAAGAACGCGTGGCCAAACTGGCTGGTGGTGTCGCTCAGTTGAATGTTGGAGCGGCGACCGAAAGCGAAATGAAAGAGAAGAAAGCTCGCGTGGAAGATGCCCTGCATGCCACACGTGCAGCCGTCGAAGAAGGAATTCTGCCAGGTGGCGGTGTGGCGTTGCTGCGATCTTCCAATGCCGTTAAACCTTCACGTAAACTCAATCACGACGAGCAAGTCGGGTTTAACATTATCCTGCGAGCCTGTCGCGCTCCGTTGACACAAATTGCTAACAACGCCGGATTGGATGGCGGTGTTATTTGCCAGAAAGTCTCGGAACTCGAAGGCAATATGGGTTTCAATGCCGCGACTGAGAAATACGAAGATATGGTCAAAGCAGGGGTTATTGATCCTGCGAAAGTGACTCGTTCTGCGTTGCAACATGCTGCTTCGGTTTCAACACTGCTTTTGACGAGCGATGCATTGATTGCAGAAGCTCCCAAGAAAGAAGACAAGAAAGCCGGCGGCGGACACGACCACGACGACATGTACTAACAGACGATCATGCCATGTGATCGACAACTGTGATTAAAAAGCCCCGAAGAATCATCTTCGGGGCTTTCTTGTTTTTGAGGTAATGCCAAAGAAAAGAATTAAAGACACTGCAGTCCGCCAGAACGCAGCGATTGCAAGACTCCGATGGTCTTCATTATTCGGATAGACGAACGACTGCTTTTGCTTATGGCTGTTTGTGTAGTTTGTCTGAGGTGGCGATGCTGGCGGCGGTGAGGGTGTTTCCCAGGAGGACGGCACGGGTCATGGGGCCGACTCCGCCGGGGACGGGGGAAATGGCTGAGGCTTTGGGGAGGATGGCGTTGTAGTCGACATCGCCGACGAGTCCGGAATCGACTCGATTGATTCCCACGTCGATGACCACGACACCTTCCTGAACCATTTCTGCGTGCACAAATTTGGGTTTGCCAATGGCGGCAATCAGAATATCCGCCTGACGGATGATGTCATTGAGGTTGTTCGTGCGGGAGTGGCAGATGGTGACGGTGGCATCTCCGCCCAGCGGCCCTTTCTGGAGCATGATGTTGGCCATGGGCTTGCCGACGATTTCACTGCGACCCAGGACAACGACATGTTTTCCTGCAGTTTCGATGCTGGCATTTTTTAACAGCAAGTGACAACCGGCGGGGGTGCAGGGCAAAAATCGAGGGCGACCTTGAACGAGCAGACCGACGTTTTCCGGATGGAAAGCGTCGACATCTTTGAGTGGAGTTATGGCATCGAGAATCACCTGTTCATCGATATGTTTGGGAAGCGGCAATTGGCAGAGGATGCCATGGACAGCGGGATCGGAATTGAGTTGATGGATCAATTCGAGGAGTTGAAGTTGAGAGGCATCGTTTGGAAGAACATGAAGCTGGCTGGAGATGCCGACCTTTTCGCAGTCTGCGCGTTTATTTCTGACGTAGACTTCGCTGGCGGGATTTTGGCCAACGAGAATGGCGGCCAAGGTTGGTCGAATGCCATGGACGGTTTCAAAGTTTTCGACCCCTGACTTGACAGTGGCCCTGAATTTTTTGGCGAGTGCATTGCCATCAAGAATAATCGCCGACATGTGTTTCTCGCTTGTAAGGAACTTTAGGTGGCTTGTTTTGGCCGTATTAGTAAGTCAATTCAGAGTGCTTGCCGTTTGTGACGCCGAAGTGAGTGACATGTTATGGGATCTGTTCAGAAGGCAAGAAACCAGACCAGGCCTCCCAGCAGGATGGCTCCGATGATCGCAGCCATGGTGTCATCGAGCATCACGCCCCAGGCGCCTGGGTAGTGTTCGAAGTGTCCGATGGGCCAGATTTTGGAAATGTCCAAAATCCGGAAGATGATATATGCTGCAATAAGATGGTTGAGAGTGACCGGGACAAAGGCCAAGACGATCGGGAGCGCAC
>JBGSVC010000276.1:0-3381 GCA_041753175.1 Planctomycetaceae bacterium | reverse complement strand
AAGAGTCGGGAGCGTGCCTGGTGTTGCACGAGGCTCACGAAAAGAACAAACGTTTGAAGGTGGTCTTCGCCAATTCCGCTTACAAACGCAACGGTCTGCCAGCGCGGATCAGGAGCACGCTGGGTATCACAATCCAACCGGTGCTCAGACCGGTCGCCATGAAGGAATTCTAGATTCTGCCCAAACGATGGATTGTGGAACGAACCTTTGGCTGGCTCAATCATGACCGACGCCTGAGCAAGGACTTCGAGCGAACAGATGAGTCAGCCGTCGCCATGATCCACATCGGCCAAACCCGACGCATGGTCCGCCGTATAAAACCTAGTTAGGATTTTTCAAACAGGCTCTCATTCAAAAAACCATCTCATTTCTCAAGTTCATGATTGAGGTGAGTGCTGATGGGAAAGATGGCTTCCATGATGAAACAGAACTTAGACGCGAGCTGGCTTGCTTTTCCAGAACATCCAGTAACTCCGAAGCGTCCATAACAGCCAGCTAACAAACAGAACGTC
The DNA here is from genome assembly GCA_041753175.1 of Planctomycetaceae bacterium. GTDB lineage: Bacteria > Planctomycetota > Planctomycetia > Planctomycetales > Planctomycetaceae > SXPC01. The sequence continues at coordinate 2,869 of JBGSVC010000276.1, read as the reverse complement.
CACTGCAATGATCGCCGTCGTTGTCCAATCGAACGGAGCTGTCGCAGGCTGATTAGGAGTCGTTTTGACAGGAGTGTGTATCCAAGATCGTGGAAAACCTATGTGAAAACCGACTTATCTCCAGTCCACAGCCCAGGATGACAGGAGCTCAGCTTCGGCCATAAATTTTGCAGCATTTTCCAGTCGCTGTTGACATGGGACCATGTCCACGTTGTCACCGGCAGAAGTCTGCAAGATCCGCGGTAATTCATATTTGGTGACTTGATGGAGTTCATATTTGACTGCGTATTCCAGCCGTGACTGCTTGAAGACAAACGCACTATTCAATCCGCCGCCGCTTTTCAGCGCCTGTTCTAATTCGGCGGTGATATCAGAAACGACCGGCATGGCCTTGCTGACAAACTCCTGCCACTCGTTGTTCTCGACCTTCTTATCTTTCAGAGACGCAGCCTCGGACACGACGCTAAAAACTCCCGAATGCCACTCCGACGCTGGAGCCGATGTCAGGTACATTCGCCCGACCACGACCAGGACAATGATGAGACCACTGGCGCCAAGGGTGGCGTATTTTCCTTGTGTTGAGAACAAAGCACCGACACCAGCTGCAAGAAGACCGGTCGGCGTGTTTTTCATCGCTGCAACTAACTTGCCCACGGATCGCACGGAATCAGTGACCGAGACTTTATCATCGCCGCCCGCGACGAGTCGCTCGACCTGCCTCCGATGCATGTCATGCAGCACGTCATCGGCGGATTGAGCCGTGGTGCGAGACCCGCCTGCCGGAGACGTTCCCATGAGATCCATGACTTCGGAATCGCTGAGCCATTCGCCTTTTTCGCCGAGCTTCAGGCGATCTGACGCACGAATCTTCTTGGCCGAAATCAGCCCTTCCAATTCGCTCGTCGCGAGAGGCCCGAAGAGTTCCCCCTTGGATTCCAAGTACCATTGCTCATTCAAGGGACGGCCCCCGTTGTCAAGTGAAAAGAAGTCAAACGAGATTGCTGAAACATCCAGGTCAGGATTTCATCGGACTCCCGGAACGCAGGTGCCCAGGAGCCATGACCAGCATGGGCGTATTCGGTGTAGCATTTGATGACTTTGGTAACATACAAGGGCATTGATCATCTCCTGGCTTTGCTTTACGGGGACGACTTCGTCATCCACGCTATGAACGTTCCAGATCGGAGTCTGAACGAGCGAGACGACCTGTTTCGGATCGCCGCCGCCAGCGACCGGGACAACCGCCGCAAAACGATCCGGTACGCTGCTGGCCAAATCCCAACTGCCATAACCACCCATCGAGAATCCACACAGATAGACACGATCAGGGTCAGCTGGGGGAAGTTTCAAGGTGTCTTCCAGCATCGCGAAAAATAGGATTTTGGTCGGGAGCAGTTTTATCACTGCCGCCCAATTGGCAATACGGTGACCAAGAATAATACTCAGGATACTGAGGCACGATCACATAACAGGGTAACTGGCTTCGATAGGGCTCTTGAGCCAGAAGAATCGGCAGTGATTGCAGTTGCGTCACGTTGTCCGAACCACTCGTGCCCGAGCCGTGCAGGAAAATCACATTAGGATATTTTTAACTAGACTTTAAAGATGTGGGCTTTAACAGGCGATACCACAACTCTATGGCACGTTCGCTACCAGCCAGCTTCATCGGGATCGTCTTGTGCTCATACGCATACAGGGTCGCGACCGGCACATCATACCGCTGGGAAAGTTCCTGGTGCTCCCAGTAATTGATCCCTGCATAGGCGACGTGATTCGCGGAGATCCAGATTCCAGCGTTCATCAACCCATGTTGCCATCTCATCGGAGACATCATGTTTTGTCTCCGTCAGGCTTGGATGACGCTACGGCCAGCGTTTTGTACCCCTGGCGAATGACTCCGCCTGCCACGATCAGCCCCACAACGGTGACGAGATCCACGGCCAGCGCAGCAAGGTCGTCAACCAGCGACGTTGAGAATACCGTGGCCGCCATCCGAACGATTTCTTCTCAGGAACAGAATGATCCGCCGCCAACAGCTCTCGTAGGTGATTTCCGGATTCCAAAGGTGCTTGCGATCAATCACCGTCAGCCCGCCACCTTCTGTCACAAAGGCCTGTTCAGCGGAATTCTGTTTTTCCCTCGTCGTGAAATCGGCTAGATACGTCTCGACTGGAAACTCGACTTCAAACTCGCGTGGCGGAAGACTCTCCAACGGCTTGGAACTCAGACGCGTGATCTCCGCATATCCCAGCACATCCCCATTCGCGGTCCCCACATACACACTGCAACGTGTCGGCAGAGAACTCATCTCCAGCATGTCCTCAAACATCACATCATACTGCCGATAACCACCCGCTTCTGGAACCACGACCCGCGTGATCGCGTGATTTCGCTGCGGATCCCAAAAGATCCTTAGTGGCTGTGTGATCACAGCATTGCTATTGCCAACCTCTTCAAAGATCACTTGAGAGACACTGCTCAGTGATTTTTTGTGATGAAATTCTTTACCTTCGATTAACGTTAAAACAGCATCCGCTAATCATTTGGGGCGCCCCATCAATTCCACCAGGAGATGCTCCACCGGGAGTCGCCGATCCAGCAGGTTTTCTACGGAAAAAACGACCTCTTTGGGATAATCCTGCTCATTCGCTTTCCAATATTGAGTCAACGCTTTCTGGTCAGACACAATGACATAAGGCTGACGCTCCAGAATAACGACGGGACGGGTGAAACGCGAATTGAGGGCTTCCTGCCAGCCTACTGCGCGTGAGGCCAGATCAGCGAAATACATCAAGCTAGGCTCACCAGAAAACGAATTGTCCGGTTTGATATAAATAAGCGGGAAGGAATAACCCTCAATTTTAACTCT
>JBGSVC010000275.1:0-12741 GCA_041753175.1 Planctomycetaceae bacterium | reverse complement strand
AGTTTCAGATTGACGATGGCATCGTGAGTGTGTTTCGCGGCTGATTTCAACTGCATGCCATGTAGACAAAGAGCATCCATCGCTTGTGTGTGATACCGTTTTTCAAAAGCACACTGAAAGATGTATCGCCGTTCTAAATGGCCAAATTCCTCAACAGCAGTGATCAGTTCCTGCCACTCTTCGTCACTCATTTCAAAGAGTGTCGAAACCCGCCAACCTCGATACTGGGCGAGTTGAAAGATTTGAAAGGCATGCTGCACTTCATGAATGGCTGGATCGTGAGGAATCTTGCGTTGGAGAGTGCCGTGGAGATCGCATAGCTCGATACTCGCGCCCACGATTTCCCTGGAGAGTGACTTGATGGCAAAGCGATCCAACAACAAATGGACTGCGACAAATTCCAAAAGCGTTCCTCTGGGTGCAGGATTCAAAGCCCAACTGGCTCTGGTTTCCAATTGCCAGATCATCCCCGCCCAACCACGCAGGCTGAGCATCGTCTGTGTCAAATACTCCTGGTAAGACTGCTCAGAAACTCCTAATAATCGCAGAGAATCGTAGATAGACTCCAAGGGAGTCAGTTTCCAGTCGATGAGACGTTCAATTTCTTGTCCGAATCCTTTCAACCAGCCGGTTAAGGATCGGGAACGTCGATACAGACTCAAAAAGCCTTCAAAAAAACCTCTGCTTCGGACAGGAAGTTCCCAGCGGGCATACCCCTGGTCGACGAAACTGGCGCAATAGCGGATTAAGACTTTGTGGACCAGTTCATCGGTATCTTGTCCTGTAATCGATTTGATCAGATCCCGATGCCTTAATGGAATACTGTCTGGTGACTGAGCGGTCTGGCTGCGACGAACCCCAGATAACGAGAGTTGCCAAATTAGTTTCAGGCATAATTCTTCCCAAACGTCTTCTGACCAGTTCGAAAGCGGGAGATGCAAAAAGGGAAGCAGAAGAGGTTGCAACAATTCGACCTGTCGAGGACTGCGTTGCAATTCAGGGGTCTGTATAAATTGTGTGACCCATTTTCTGGTCTCTGAGAGATGATGCTGGCGATGGTCTTCCTGGATGTCATCAGAAAAATGTCGAAGCGCGAGCGTTTCCTCCATCGCCCATTGAATTTCCGGCCCTGTCCCTTGGAGAAAATCATTTTGCAACATCGCCAGATACGTCTGAAAGTAGGTTCCCAGATCAGCCAACGGATCATCAGCAACGGCCCCCAATTCTTCTCGCAGAATATCTGCCAGATCCTCTTTTAATATTCTTCCCGTAGTGACCCAATGGCGATACTTTTGCTCGGTGTAGTAACATTGTCCACCAAATCGATGACCTGCTTTTTTCGTCGCTGTCTTGAATGTCAGATCTTCATATGCCTGAAGAGGGTTTTCGTAAACAAAGATCGACAGTGGCCCCTGTGAAGGCAAATACACGGCGGCATGCTCAATGGACTCCTTGATCCGCTGCAACTGCCCTGAGAAATCATCTCGAGAACGAAGTTCCAGTGAATGCTCGAACGTAGAATGATTCATTCATAGCCTTCAAAAGACATTTTTTAAGAAACAATTTGTCAATGAACAGACTCAATCGATAGACAGACTCCAAGGGGAAACGTCTGCGATATCAATCGGTCAGTCGCAACTTCGGCGAATACCGGGAGGCGGCGTGGACCTATCTTGCAAATGCCAAGCCGGAGTTTCACTTGCTGGATTTTGTCGGCAAGGTTCACGTAAAAGATAAGCAAACAAGACCAAACATCCTGCAAGCCGATACTTTCCTAGCAAACGATAGTGCAATAAACCACTTCTCTGTTATTGCTATAAGCTTTGTTCAAATTCTACCTGGATCACGATTTCAATTGACTGCTGTTAAAAGATCTTGGTTGCAATTAACCTATGTCTGACTGAGGATTCAGCCGCAGAATAATCCAACCATACCGGTCAATTCACAGAGACGTTCAAATCGCGATGCCAAGTTGATGCGCGAAAATTTGGGCAGGCCATGACTAACGCATTGCACTCTATTGATCTATTCAATGAGCTCAAGCCCTCTTTGAATGGATCCAAAGCTGTGAGTGAGGAGGTCCTCGGGGAGCAAAACAGCAAGACTTCCAAGAACAAGCAATCATCACTTGATGAGAAATAAATTCCCATGCCCTTGAGCGACCGAGCACAAACTGATCATTTTGACCAAAGACTGACCACACTTTCGAGGAGAGTTTTTCTTCCGCGCCAGACTCTGCAGACTCAGAGACTTCAAACAATGAACTGGACGCATGACCGTTTTTTTCAATCCGAATGTCGTCCAAACGAGACACATTACTAATTAAAGCAATCGTGGCGACAAAGCTCAAAAGAGATTTCAAGAGGACTGCGAGTCGAAAGTTGACCTTCGACCGTCCACATCGCTGACTGCGAAAATGCTGATTTGTGCACAACAAAATAAAGCCTGTGAGGTTAAGTTGCCAACATTCTGAGCGATGTCATGCTCTATAAATTAACATCATGAGAAAAAACCTGTCAAATTGAAAACCTCTTTCCGAGTGACATTTATGGTAAGAACAGTAAACTTTTTAAAAGACACCACATGATCATCAAGACATGATGATCACTGCCAGACTCTCAACCAGACTGTTGACCCGTTATGAAGAAGCCCTCAAATCAGTCCTATCCCCAAACATCATCTCCCCACAATCATTTATCTCACATTCCCCCGGAACATTCGCCTCCAGATAAAGTCTCGATGTCAACTCCCTTCGAAGCCGGGCATGGATTGAAGTGGAGCGCGCTCTGTTTGTGCCTGACGTTTTTTGCCTTTTTTGGAGCCGTTTTAGTCACCGACAGTGATTTGATTTTTCGCGATGCTGGCAGCTTTTATTATCCGATGTTCGAATATGTCCAGGGCGAATGGGAAGCTGGTCGCATCCCCTTATGGAACCCTTATGAAAATGCCGGCGTTCCCTTATTGGCCAACGCGACCTCCAGCTTGTTTTACCCCGTAAAGCTGATGTTTTTCCTCCCTCTGCCCTACCACTGGTTATTTAAGCTGTACACCATTGGGCATGTCGGAATGTCAGCCGTTACGATGTGGTGGCTGGCACGCCGATGGCAATTGAGTTGGCAGACTTCGTGTCTGGCCGCCATCACCTATGCCTTCTCTGCACCCATCCTCTTTCAAATTTATAATGTTATTTATATTGTCTCCGCGGCCTGGCTGCCGATCGGCATTTATTTCGGAGAACGTCTCGTTCGTCTACGTCAGTGGCCAGATGTCTTTTGGGTGGCGTTTGTGCTGGCGATGTTTGTACTCGGTGGCGATCCCCAGATGGCCTATCACATTGGAATTTTATTAGGACTGTATGCCTTATTAGGGGCAACATCCGGGCAGACCTTTCCAGATCTATTTTCCCGCTTGTCTGATTCAGACCTCACATCCTCAACGACCGACGTCACGGGAAGACAGATCAGTCCACTTCCCGGAGATCATCCCCGCATCAACGCGCTGATTGTCTTGTTGATCCCGGCTGCCATCTCTTTTTTCCTGACCGCAGTGCAGATCCTGCCGACTGCAGAGTTTGGCAGCGTTTCGGACAGGAAAATCTCTGAAGTCCCCACTAATCTCTGGCAAGTCCCCTCTTATTGGATGAGTGAGCGTAACCCGCAGCCACGCCCCGATACACAACAGCCGCCACACTGGTATGACACCTTGATCGGAAACCCCCCTCCTCCATCGAGACACTATTTTCAAATTTACGGTTTTGGCAATTCACCGTTTCGACTCATCGAATTTTTGTTTCCTAACATCACCGGTAACACCGTCAACCACAACACACGCTGGTTAGCCGAACTTGATCTTGAGGACCGCAACAACTGGGAACCCTCCCTCTATTTCGGATTACTACCCCTGTGGCTGGGATGTCTCTCCTTTTTCTGGCGTTCCAGTTCCACACTAATGACCTGGCTTAAAGTGGTCGTCGTCTTCAGTTTTTGGGCCAGTTGTGGCGACTTTGGATTAGCGATTTTCAAAGTCCTGACCGATGAAAGCGTCCGTATTGCTGACATTTTCACCAATGCAAAAATCACAGGTTCGGAAGTCGCTGGTCCTTATTGGCTATTGACGATGATTCTTCCGGGATACAACCAGTTTCGCTTTCCAGAAAAGTGGATGGTCATCTTTGGCTTCGCTTTGGCATTGCTCTCGGCGTCGTTTCTTGAAAGTCACAAAGATTCTGCATTTCGGCTACTCAGAAAGTATCAGATTGTGTGGATCGGGCTGGTGCTCATTTTGTGTGGCGGCATGTATTGGCTCGCCTCTCATTGGACCAGTCTGCTCGCTCCGGAGCGCATCCGAAATCCGAATTTCAATCTGGGATTGGCCTGGTTGCAATTGATTGCATCCTGGTTGCATTTTGGAGTGGCGGCCAGTCTGCTATTTGTGTTAGCACCGATCGTCGATCGGCTGATGGAACGCCGTCAGTTGCAACGACGCATGCAGATCATGACGACCCTGTTTCTCGTCTTCACGATGGCGGATTTGTGTTTTGCCAATCAGCGCTGGGTCTTGCCAACGCCTCATAAGATCTGGCACCGACGCCCTGCAACAGCAGACATGCTGTTGGAAGCCGAAACATATCTTCCCGAAGAACAACGCTCTGTTGTCCCAATTCGATTTTTTCGTGATTCGTCACAATTGGCATTCACCGAGCAGAATCCTGAGATGTTGACCAAGTCCGAACAGACGATGGTCGTGCTGCGTGATGTCATCGGGCATATGAGTTCTTTGGAAGTGAAAATGTGCAATCTCTTCACTCCGACCACAATTAACATCAATGCCTTTGAAGCCTATTTTGATTTCCTGCGCAGTCCCGACAACCTCATCTACAGACCTCGTCGCGCCCTTGATGCCTGGGGCGCTCGGTATTTCCTGTTGTCTACCAACAACTTTGTCAACGACCCGCATGCCTCACTCTTGGGTCTTGAACATGAATGGATTGAACCTCGCTTCTCTCCTGAGAATATTCAACTGATCCCTGGCGGTCAGCACCTGCCTGATGCAGTCAACGATCCAGAAAAATACATTCCTAACTACGAAAAACTCATGGTCCTGTACAATCCACAGCACTTCCCTCATGCTTGGGTCGTGCATGACGTCGATCGACTTGATCCCATTGACGAGCGCGATCGAAAAGACTGGCTGCCATTGATGGAGAGCATTGTCTATCCGTACAAAGATTGGATCGATTTGTCTCAGGAAGCGATCGTCGAAACACAGCAAGCAGCTCTCACAGATGCGATACCCAAATTTGAAACGTCTTCACGAGATCTCCCACCGGAGGAGAAGTGCCGCGTACTTTCCTACGAACCAAGTCAGGTCGTCATCGAAGCCCACCTCAAAGAGCCCGGACTCGTCGTTGTCGCAGATTCCTTTTATCCAGGATGGAAACTCAACGTGACCAACGAACATCAGCAACAGCTTCCTGCGGAAATTCTGAGAACCAACCGTGCGATGCGTGGCGTCTCCTTACCTGCCGGCCGCTTTGAGCTGACGTTTTCATATCACCCCAATAGCTTTTGGAACGGCGCGCTGATTTCTGCACTGGCATGGCCTTTATTCATCCTGGGAAGCGTGCTCTTATCGAGAAAAAGAATGCCTCTGAAAACATCGACTCAGCTCAATTCCGAAAAATCTGCCAGTTGACGCATGGCTTCATACATAACTGCGGTTGCGGTACTGGCTAGATTCAAACTTCTGACATTCTCCCTCATTGGAAAGCGGATCGCCATCTCGGGATGCGCACCGCGAATGGCCTCTGGCAATCCCCGTGATTCACTCCCCAGCAAAATCACATCGCCGGGCTGAAATTGGGCTTCCCAAACCAGTTTTTTTCCGAACTTTGTGATGCAAAAAATTCGCTGGGAAGGACACTGTTTCAAGAAGTCTTCCCAAGAGTCAACAACTCGACAATCGACCTGCGGCCAGTAGTCCATTCCAGCACGCTTCAAATGCTTTTCATCGAGTTGAAATCCCAGCGGGCGAATCAGCCACAACCTGGCTCCAATGGCCAGGCAAGTTCGCCCGATGTTTCCAGTATTCTGAGGAATTTCTGGCGCAAACAGAGCCACATGAAGGATGGGATCAGGTTTTATCGGGTGATTCATCATGAATGCGTGATCGTCAGGAGACGGCGTTTGAAAAGTGTATAAATTGTGAGCGTAATAACAGGGTGACTTTTTTGCAGATTCCTAGAGAGACTTTACGTAAAAGTCAAGCGTATCGGCATGAGAGGTTAATACAATCGGATAAAAACCACATTTTCTAAACGCCCTGATTTGCCGAATCCGTAAATTTTAATTGAAGTTTTCATGGTTGTAGTGGAAATCGCTTTAAGTGATAGTATTCTAAAAGCATCTATACTTCCCATTTTATCCATCTATTGGATTCGCTTATTTTGGTTAATCTTGGTTTTGTACCAATTTTTTTACTGCCCCAGATCTCTTCATCACTAGTTTAAGGAGCAATGAGTATGATTCGAAGGGCGTTCCAATGTGTTCTCGGACTGATCGTGACAGCAGCGTTTGCTGTCCCGGCCGAGGCAGGTTTAGGTTGTTTAGCGCACCGCAGTTGCGGTCCTAAACGCTGTATGGCCTCCAGTTGTGGTGGATGCGGCCAGGTTGTTTACAGTGGCTGTAGCGCCTGCGGATCTTCTGCTTGCTCAACAGGTGGCTCAGAATCTTGCGGAGCTGTTTCCGCTGGCGGTTGTGGACCCGCTTACGAAGAAGTCCAGAAAACTGTTATGGTCCCTCAAATGGTGACTGAATCTCGCACTGTCACAGTGACCGAGTATCAGCAACAACAACAAGAGTCGACCGTCACTGTTTACGAGCAACAGGCAAGCACTGAAACTCGTACCCGCACGGTTCAAAAGCCTGTTCAAAAACAAGTTGAGCAGTCTTACACCGTCATGGTGCCGACCACAGAAACCAAGACAGCAACCCGCACAGTGAAAAAATCAGTGCCACGTGAAGTGACTTCTGAATACACTGTCATGGTTCCTCACACCGAAACCAAAACCGGTGTGCGAACTGTCAAGAAATCTGTGCCACGCGAAGTCACAACCGAATACACCGTCATGGTGCCTTCTGTTGAGACCAAAACGGGCACCCGCACTGTGAAGAAATCAGTGCCTCGTGAAGTGACTTCAGAATACACCGTCATGGTGCCTTCTGTCGAAACTCGCACTGCCACTCGTAAGGTGCAAAAACCTGTCCAACGACAAGTCGAGCAAACTTACACGAAAATGGTTCCTTACACAGAAACCAAAACTGGCACTCGTCAGGTTTCTAAACAAGTTGCCCGTGAAGTCACCAGCGAATACACAGTGATGGTTCCTGCCACAGAAACCAAAACTGCAACTCGCACTGTTTACAACCGCGTGCCAGTCACCAAGACTCGCACCGTCACTGTCAACGGCGGTCACTGGGAAACTCAAACCTACGAAGTTGCTGCCAATCCTTGTGGTGGTAGCGGCTCAGCTTGTGGTGGATGTGCTTCTTGCTGTCCACAAACCTGCTGCAAAAAAGTTTGGGTTCCAACCTGTGAAACCAAAGAAGTTGCTTACACTTGCTATGAGTGTGTTTCTTCAACCGAAGAGTATTCTTACGACGTCACTGTCTGCCATCCTGAAACACGTACCAAAACGTCTACGGTTTACGATTGCGTCACCGAAAACGTGCCTTACGAGTACACCGTTTCTATGTGCAAACCAGAAACTCAGACTCGCACCGTCACTGTCTGCGACTACGAGTGCGTTGACGAAGAATATTCTTACAACGTCACAGTTTGTCATCCAGAAACACGCACCAAGACTTCAACCGTCTATGACTGCGTCGACGAGCAAGTGGAATACACTTACAACGTCACTGTCTGCAATCCAGAAACTCGCACCAAGACTTCAACCGTCTATGACTGCGTCGACGAGCAAGTGGAATACACTTACAACGTCACTGTTTGCAAACCAGAAACTCGCACCATGACCTCAACCGTCTATGACTGCGTTGACGAAGTTCAAGAGTATTCTTACAACGTCACTGTTTGCAAACCAGAAACCCGCACGCGTATGGTGACTGTCTGCGAATACGTTTCTTCTGAAGAATCGTACGAAGTCACTGTTATGAATTCAGTGCCAGTTCAAAAGACTGTCATGAAAACCGTTTGCGTCCCTGTCACCGTTGAAAAACAAATCAACGTTCAGGTCTGTAAAATGGTTCCACAAACCGTCACCGTCAAAGTTCCCGTCAGCACAGGCTGCGGCACTTCGGCTTGCGGTTCTGCTGCTTGTGGCTGTGCCCCAGCCGCTGCTGCTTGTGGATGCAACTGATTTAATTTGAACTTGCACTCATTTGCTGAGTGTCCCGTTCATTGACGATCTTCGAAAGCACTTCATGGAAACATGGAGTGCTTTTTTTGTTTGAACCTTTTTCGACTGAACCTCCCGATTTGGCGACTCAGACAACCGGGCACTTGACCGGCTCCAGTTTCAGCGATAGTCTAAAGCCACCTGACTGATCAACTCTGATCAACAACGCGGCTGTGGTGTAATGGCAACACAGTAGCTTCCCAAGCTTCCGATGGGGGTTCGATTCCCCTCAGCCGCTTTCACGTATTTCCCAGCATTACACGTCCCGGTCGTGCCTGTGACCGAGCAATGAGAGCTTCTCGAAAACAAAAAAAACGCATCCCCCCCAATAGGCAGATGCGTTCATTCCCACAGTTGATTTGATTCTGCAGTTCAACTATTCCTGCAGCTCAACGTTCCAATATGCTTCGCTGATAAACTTCGACCAACTGCTGATCCTGTTTTGAGGAGGAGCAAACAGCCGCGTCCAAGTCGGACGAATAGGCGTCCTCTTCAACCTCAACCCTGCTTCTTCGGGCGACTTATTGGCTTTTCGGGTATTGCAACGAATACACGCCAGCACACAGTTCTCCCACGTCGATGTCCCCCCTTTGGAACGGGGGGTGATGTGATCGATCGTCAGATCGCTGGTTTTGGGTTTCTTGCCACAATATTGACACTGATAATGATCGCGCCGAAAAAGATTTCGACGACTAAACGTGACCATCTTCACCGGAATCTTATCGTACTGTTGCAACACTACCACTTCCGGCACACAGACCAGATGCTGTACCGTTTTGACGAATGGCTGGCCATGCTGTGGCGAAAGCTTTGACCAATCATGCCAGTCATAAAGCTGAAAGTCTTCTGGGTCGACAACTTTCACCGTTCCGTTCCACAACATAATCAAACAGCGAGCGGCAGATGCAATCCGCACCGGTTGCCAGCTTCGATTGAGAACCAGTGTAGATCTTGAAAGCATACATTCTGAATGACGCGGGTCACTCTCCAAATCGTTGTCTGCCTGATCGACATCCATCTGGTCATCATAATGATGAAGAGATTTCTTTTTGATCGCCATAAGACTTCCTGAAAAAATGAATGTTGGACCATCCGATGTGACGGAGCTTCCCTGTCACGCTCAAATGAAGATGGCATACGGATTCAATGAAGTAGTTCAAATGACAGGCAACTGCTTATCAAAGTTCGCAGACAGACCGGACTCTCTTGAACATTCCCTATTGGAACATCCTGCAGAAAACATAATCCAGCCAGTCTGGTTGCACTTGATACATTGAATAATAGAGAGTAGAGAAAAACAAGATGAAGATGAATCAGCGGATTCTGAGCATTTTTGATGAAATCTTCATCGAACCAATTCGCAAGGCCAATGTCTCATCAGCTCTTTCACGAGGCGACATCACGAAATCACTAATGGAGCCCCACGTCGAACGCCTAATGACATTCGAATGGCTTTCACGACGGTCTGAGTTCCGTCACGACCCTGGTAGCGTTGCGAGATCGCCTCTCGGAACTGCTCGTGGTTTTCAGCAAATTCGACCAGATGAGTCGCTCGAACATTTTCCAGTGTCACAAACCTGCCACACCCCATCCGCGTTAGAAATTGAGAATTGATTTGTTGCTCATGATGGGCAGCTTCCGGCATCGCAAAAATTGGTTTGCCCAGAAACAGCGATTCCCCCAGAAGTTGATTTCCAGCCGCACAAATAATGGCTCTGCAACTCGCCAGATCTTTCGAAAACGTCTGTGGATTGACTGGATGAAATGTTACGTTGCCTCGTTGGCCATGCTCGCCGATGCCGTAAACACGAATCGGCAAACCCGAGGCGACCAATTCATCGACCACGCTGGGGGGAGTTTTTTTACGTAAGTAGGAAAGGTAAAAATCGCCTCGCATAACATCGGCATGTCGAATTTCAGGCCGGATCATCGGCCCCACCTGCAGCGCGTTTTGATACTCTGGGCGTAAGGGAGCGTGAAAAAAGGAAGAGATGATCGTCAGCATCTGTCCGCTATAGAGTGACCTGACAGCCCAGCTCATCGACCACGCATGCCACTTTAATCGCCAGGGAAGAAACGCGAGATCATTGGCCACCAGAAAATGCTGATGCGTAAAACTGATAAACGGGATTCCCAGTCGAGTCGCAGCACGCGGCAGAGCTGGCTCAAAGTCAGTCACAATCAGTTCAGGTTGCTCCTGCTCAATCCACTCACACATCATATCGATGACTTCATCCAGACCTTCTCGCAGGTACTGGAAGCCTCGATAAATTGATGTCCCCAAAGCCAGCTTGCCGTTGACATAATGAAAGACCAGACCAGGAATCTCAACCACACGCACCTGAGGATCCTGCGCATACATGGGCGAAAGAAACTGATATGCATCGGCAGGGGCAAAGAGCACTAACTGATGCTCAGCTTTCAACATCTCCGTAATCGAACAAATACGCGTCGCATGCCCCCTCCCCTCTCCGGACATGCTCATAAAAATCGTCGCCATGGCCGCTCACCTAAGCTCTTTAGAAGAAGCTGGAAGTCGAGACTGCGTTCTCAGTGTCTTATTGATCATGAAACTTGATCATGAAACGACTCATTTGAAGCTGGCTTTTTCCCGATCAGCCAGTAATGAGGTGATCGAAACAATGGCATCATCGGAACCGTCCCACGACCTTCATGCAGTTTTTCAATTTCAAATCGTTTGAGCAAATAGGGGAGATGATCGCTGGTTAAAAAGACGTTATCGATGGCAAAAAATGTTGACCAAAAGGTACGTGTCGACCAGGCATGCTTGACCATTTTCTCAGCCGGATACTTGCGCGAGATATAAAAATCGACAACTCCAATTGTCCCACCGGGCTTGAGTAATTGATAGGCATGATCAATCGCAGCAAACCAGTCCGGAATCATTGTCAACGAATAAGAAAACGTCACCAGATCCGCTTGACCTTCCTGCGGAATAAACGTGGTCGCATCGTGATGCACTGGCTTCACATTCTTCCAGCCATGATGCTCAATTCGTTTTTGAGCCTGATCAAGTAGTGGCTGACATAAATCAACTTGATAAACCGCTGCAAACCGGTGAAGCTGATCCTTGAGATGTTCTGCGTTTTCTCCCGTACCTGCCCCCAGATCAACCCACACGCCCCCATCGGTAATCGGCAGCGAGGAGAACATCTCCGTGCGTCCATGCAGGAGCTTTTTTCGATACGCATCATAGCCGCTGGCTTGCCCTTTATAGAAACTCTCCAGACGCTCTTCGTGCGAGTTGCCCTTGACCTTATTGACTGCCAGATGCCAGAGCGTTTTCAAATAATTCGGACGTGCAGACGCATCAGACATAACTTGCTTTTTCTCAATACTCAAAGACTCTTCGCTTCACCATTCATAGATCGCGTCTCTGGCAAATGCCAACTAACCGGCATTGAATTCTGACTTGTCCAGATCCGCAATATAGTAGCTCCCATACGTATGCACGCGATCCAGAGGATGCAGCCTTGCCGCCAGTTCTGGATTGTAATGAAAGATCTCGCCGAGCTTTTTGGTGGTTTGACCAATCTTGACCGAAATTGGGTCTACAAAGGCGACCTGCAAGCCGGCGCTGCGCCATTGAAAGCGCGTCTTGGGAGCAGCTCGATCAATCATCGCCTGCCACTCAGATTCCAGAATTTTCGGTTTAACTTCTGCCAGCCAGTCCATGTGATCGAGCAACACATAACGGCTGATAGTCACAGGGTTTTCTTTCAGAAAGCCCAACAGCGTATTGGTGTGTGTCGAGATTTTATTGACCAGACCCTTTTTGAGTTTATGAAAGCCCTCTTCAGTCAGGTAATTGGGACAACAATCTTTCGTGTAGCAGCCTGTCAGATAGACCCGCCAGAAATAATTGTCTTTCAAGGGGAGTTCTGTAAAAACGGTCTCGATACTATCGACGACAAACTGCAAAATCCCGCCCGGATAATCACGGTCAAGTTGTTTTCGCTGTGCTCGAGGAACTCCCAGAAGTGCCAGCGTCATATCGCGCTTCATGGCCCATTTCAAAAAAGGTGTCCACAAAGTTTGACGCAATCGATAACGATGATATATGTCTTTTTGCACCGCAACATCGTCAGCAGAGAGCAGTTCGTTAATGACGGGGCGTATTTTCTTGACGCGATCAATATAGAAATTGATCAACCAGGCAAACATGCCTGAGGAGCCAAAGAAATAAAAGCTGGGACGTCGACCTTTGCCCGAGAAGAATTTGCTCCGCTTGTCCCAGAAGTTTTGAGACTCTTCAGGCAGCAGACTTCGAAGCTTTTGTTGATAAATCGACTTGAATTCCAGATCGG
>JBGSVC010000274.1:0-8481 GCA_041753175.1 Planctomycetaceae bacterium | reverse complement strand
CGCGTGATGGCTTATGCCGTACCAGTGGCGCTGGCGACCTGGATGATCTTGATTTGGAAGATCCCACAATTCCCCTGGCATTGAGTTGTCTTTCGATGAATCTTTCTGAAAGAAGATTGAAGAGAGATTCAGCAGTTGTTTGTCGCTTCAGCAGTTGATTGTCATTGAGATTTCAGAGTGGTTATCCCTAACAGTTTTCAAAGTCCTATGAAAAATCAAATTCAAGCCCAGAAACGACGCACACGAAACGGGTTGTTGAGCATGGAACTTGTGCTCACATTACCTATTTTGTTGATCGTGTTAATGGCGATGCTGGAATTTTCCATGTTGTTTTTTGCACGAGGTGCCGTGTTGGAAGCCTCGCGGCTGGCCGCACGAAAAGCCACTTTTCCAGGGACAACCCATGAACAGGTTGTTTCGGAAGTGGGCAAATTATTAAGTCCTCGGCTGCGATCGGCAGCAAGTGTTTATACAGAAATCGGACCTCACCCCGGCGATGTCGTAGGGGTCAGTGTTCAAATTCCAATGTCCGTTGTTGCTCCTGATTTGTTGTGGCCTATCGGGTATTCCCTGCAAGGTCAATTTCTGATCGGAGAAACGCGGATGATCCGTGAATAACCTGTTTGTGAATCCTGATGAATTTTTCATCCATGATTTGCAAAAATTTTTAAGTGTCAAAGATCCTGACTTTATCCCGAAATTGTTTTTGAGAGTTGGAGAATCATCCCGTGAAAAGCATCTCGCCGGCCACTTTAACATTAGTCATGCTGCTCGCTGTGGGCGGACTGATCGCGGCTTATGTCGCCAAGAAAGTCTTCGCAAGTGAAGAAGGACCTCCACCAGTCGGCGTCACCAATGTGCCGATGGCATTGTCTGATCTCGAGCCTGGCACATTAATTTCAGAACAGCACATTGGTATGGGCCCATTGCGTAACGATAAACGCGAACGCGATACCGTGACCAACAAAGAAATCCTCATCGGTCGGGTTGTCAAAGAGCCGATCAAAGTTGCTCAGCCCATCAAAACAGGTCAACTTTATCCAGCCGGAATGCGACCGAAGCTGGAAGTCCGGGAAGGAATGAAAGCTGTCTCGATTTTGCTGGATGATGGTCCTTCCATTGTCGATGGATTGGTGCAACCAGGCGAATATGTCGACGTTCACTTTGCTCCTGATTCTGTCCCAACGGAAGTTGCCAGCTATCGTGCCGGTTTCATCATGAAACTTTTCGACGGCGTCAAACTTTTGGCCATCAATCGTCAGACACAGGCCAGCAACGTCCAACGGACTTCAAACACTGTCACTCTCGAGCTGACACCAAAGCAGGCTAACGTCATTCTGTTGGCTCAACAAAAAGGTGTGCTCAACCTGGCACTCAACAACACAGGCGAGGGAAATGGTGACATTGCCCTGGACAGCGAACAACGCGTTACATTGGAACAGATCCTGGGGATCGAACCACCGACTCCTCCAGTCGCTCCGTTCAAAATGGAAGTTTATCACGGCAGCAATCGCGCCAACTACAGTTTTCGTGACGGCAAATTTGACGATGGCACTCCCCAAGAGAACACTCGTCAATACTCACCTCGTGAAGTTCCTTCGACTGCAGCCCCTGGTCGCACGGCCTCTGGAAGCAGTGATCGTGAACCTCAACGCGAAGTGACCAGCCCACTCGATGTTTAATCAAACCGTGTTTAATCAAACCGTTCCAAACATGTGAGACGGCAACCTGACACATCGGGATTGTCAGGTTGTTAGTCCGCTGTTTGGATAATCCAGCACACGGTCAAAATCGATTCTATAAAAAAACGCATCCATCAACATTCGGAATTTCCAGTGCAACGCAATACCATCACAACACGATCTCACCAGACGGACACAAAGAACCTGAGAACAGGTTCGATGGTGCCCGCAATAGCCATGATGCTGTTGGTGATGGGTGCGGCGATGGCATTGGTCCTGGACAGGTTATGGCTGGACTCGGCTCAAATTGAATTGCGATCGGCCGCAGAAGCAGCCGTCCTGGCGGCAGGACACGTGTTTCTCGAGGACGACACATTAGTGTTACGTCCTTCTAAACAAGATAGCGTCTACAAGGCGGATCTCTTAGAACGGGCCCGACTGGCTGCTACGGAAATCGCTGCTTTGAATCCAGTCGCTGGACGTAGCGTCCAACTGGATACCTCTCCTGAGGGAGACATTCGTTTTGGGCATGTCGTCAACAGTGATCAGGCTCCTGAGCCTGTGTTCCTGGAATCAGACCACAACCCCAATACGATTGTCGTCCTGGCATCACGATTAAGAAAATTTGGAAACCCTGTCGCGACTCTCTTTCAGGAGTTGACGGGGCGTCCTCAGGCAGATGCCTTGGAACTGGCAGAAGCCATGCTCGATTCACGCGTCGTTGGATTGCAGCCACTTGAGGATCTGACGATTCCTGCCTTGCCATTAGGCATTCTGTCGGTCGATCCTTTCCTGCGAACCGAACAAACCTGGCAGACGATGATCGAAACAGGTCTGGGAGGTGATGGATATCGTTTTGATCAGTCTTCACAAAGTATCCTCAAAGAAGCTGATGGCATTCCTGAGTTAGTCCTCGATACAAAGCTTTTGGGGAGCGACGAAGAGTCTGAGTTATTCAATGTCGTTTTACTCGATTTCCCATCGCCCACTGCCACACAAGATGCACTGCAACGACAAATTCGGACGGGTCTTGATCCACAGGATCTCTCCACATTTGATGGTCGTTTGTATTTTGAGTATGGCCCGGTTGCGTTGACAGGCGCAGCCACACTCAAGGAATCATTGCTCAGCAGTTTGTCGTCAGCCATTGGTCAGAAACGAATTGTCTTTCTCTATAACGAGTCTTTTGAATTACCAAAGCAAACATTTCAAGGTCAACCCCGACATCAGATCTTCGCATTAAAGCCGATCGCTATTCGCCTGATGGCCATTCGCGTCAGTCAAAGCGGCGATTTGCAGCTTGTAGTACAGCCTTGTGTCATGACTTCCCGAACTGTCCTCGTCCATG
Source organism: Planctomycetaceae bacterium (assembly GCA_041753175.1). Lineage (GTDB taxonomy): Bacteria > Planctomycetota > Planctomycetia > Planctomycetales > Planctomycetaceae > SXPC01. The sequence continues at coordinate 5,451 of JBGSVC010000274.1, read as the reverse complement.
AAAGTCCGATCTGGTCGGGAGACGGTCAAACGTTTTCCAATCGATATCTTTGCAAACTTTATCTCAGTCAATGATGACTGACTCCTGCAACGTGAAAGAATTCACGTTGTTATCCCTACAAAACTTTGACACCACATAACGCCTTAGGAATTCGATCATGGTTTCAGTCACTCCTTCCTACCAGTCAGGTGCTGCTGCCAACGGCAATAATCGAGCCGGCTTTCAGGAGCTAAAAACTCGGTTGCATCGTCAGATGATTGATGCCATAGATTTGTCAAAAGCAGGTCAACTCCCAGAAGACAAATTGCGTGATCAGATCCGCGCTTTGGCGTCACACCTGTGCGATCTGCAATCTCAACGTCTCGGCGATGTTGATCGCGAACGTATGGTCAACGAACTTCTGGACGAAATTTATGGCTTTGGACCGTTGCAGGAACTCATGACCAGTCCTGATATCAGTGATGTTCTGGTCAATGGCGCCGATACCGTTTTTGTTGAACGCAATGGACTTCTGGAAAAAACCGATGTTCGTTTTGCCAACGATGAACACCTTTTGCGATTCATTCAACGCCTCGTCGGACGTGCTGGTCGTCGAATTGATGAAGTCAATCCGATGGTTGATGCCAAGCTGCCCGATGGATCACGTCTCCATGCTGTTATTCCCCCATTGGCTCTTCGCGGACCAACACTTTCCATTCGACGCTTTCGAAACAAAGCCGTCATGATGGAAGACATGGTACGGATGCAAACCTTGACCCGTGATATGGCTGACTTTCTAACATGCTGTGTCAAAGGGCGACTCAACATCATTCTCTCCGGAGGAACTGGTGCCGGTAAAACAACCATGCTCAACCAGATTGGTCGCTTCATTCCACTCTCTGAACGAGTCGTGACGATCGAAGAAACCGCTGAGTTGCAGCTTGAACAGCAGGATGTCGTGGGACTGGAAACCCGGATGCCCAACGTCGAAGGACAGGGAGCCGTCACACAGCGCGAGTTGTTGAGAAACTCATTGCGGATGCGACCAGACCGAATCATCGTCGGCGAGGCCCGTGGTCCGGAAGTTCTTGATATGCTCCAGGCCATGAACACAGGTCACGAAGGCTCAATGAGCACACTTCACGCCAACGACACCTCCGATGCCCTGAATCGGATGGAGTTGATGGTGGCTCTCTCCGGAGCAGAGCTTCCTCCGATTGTGGCACGACGCTATATCGCCTCGGCAGTCAATATTCTCATTCATATCGCACGCCTGAGTACTGGAGAACGTAAAGTCATGCGTGTCTCAGAACTACGAGGCGTTAAAGATGGCGAGTATGACCTGGAAGATATTTTCGTCTACCGTATGACGGGCATCGAAAACGGACGTGCACAAGGAGCCTTTTATTCCACCGGATACGAGCCGTTGTGTATTGGACGCCTGGCATCCAAAGGTTTTGAAATGCCCGCTGAAATCTTCTTCGCCCGAGAAATGTCATTTGACGAATAAACTCAATTAATAACATCCCTGATTCTATTTCCCATACGCAGCCAACTCTGGCTGCATACTAACGCGACCAGGATCACCCGTATGGCGACAGACATCCTGCCTCATATCCAGATCAAACCTCGACCTGAATTCTCTGCCATCCTGAAACAACAGGAGACGTTTGCACAACCAGGCAAAGAGGGGACATCAAACAACATCAACGGCTGGTTCGATCGATTGATGATTCAGTCGGGCATCGACTACGCCCCCAGCTTCGTCATCTTCTTATCACTGCTCTCGGCGATCATTGCCGGGGGAGCTGCCTTCGTGATTCAAGAGGATTTCCTGACGACAGCCGTAACCGGCTTGCTCGGTGCTGCGATTCCTACGCTGGCGTTAATCGGCATTCGGGCACGACGGCAAAACTTGATGACCAATCAACTTCCCAACATGGTTGAAGAACTTTCTCGAGCAGCAAAAACCGGGCGAAGCCTGGATCAGTGTTTGCATCTTGTGGCCCACGATACCCCCAGCCCTCTGGGTGATGAGCTCAAAGACTGCTCCAGAAAATTGCAGATGGGTTTGCATATCAACGACGCCCTTGCGGGATTAGGAGAACGAACAGGGTTAAACAGTGTCAAAATCCTCACGATGGCGTTGACTGTTCACCAAACCACAGGCGGAGATTTAGTACAAGTCCTGGATCGCCTCGCACGTGCTCTAAGAGATCGTCTGCAGTTTCTCGGACGATTGCGTTCGGCGACCGCGGCCAGTCGAGCCACGGCTATCCTTATGATTTCCATCCCACCCCTGATCTTACTCTTCTTCATCTATCGAGACCCGAACTATTTCAACACCTTGATGAGTTCCAGTTGGGGACGAGGCGCCACCATGATCGGGGTAGCCCTGGAAATCGTCGGAGCCCTTTGGGTACTTCGCATTCTCCAGACAAGTCGTCAAACCTGATCCATAACTTTTATCCAAATTCATAACCGGATTTCAGATCACCTCGGATTTTCGATTGTCTTTGTCAGTTTTGAGAATCAATAAACGGACCAACTATGTTCGACTTCATCAATAATCTCTTTTCTCCTGTTATCGCGATCTGGTCGGCCTATCCACTGCTCCGACTGGCAGGCTATGTGCTCTTTGCTGCGGTAATGTATTGGCTGATCAAGCGAGCCATTCGCAAGCAAAACCAGCTCAACTCCAAGGAGACATCACCGCTGAAAAAAACGGTGAAAAAGCCCTTGACCTCACCAGACGTTAAGAAAGCGGCTGTCAAGTTATCTGACGCACAGTCGCCCGCTGCACTGACTTCTGCTAAGCCATCGCCCTCGACTCCATCACCCGTAATACAGTCACCCGTTATTCAAAAGTCAGAAGCCAAACTTGAAGCTCCTGTCTTGCCGACTGTCTTTAAGACCGCAGTAACGATCAATCAACCGGAAACTCAAGCCAATGCTCACACCCCGACTCTTTCGTTCTCACCATCTAATGACAATGCCCTGCCTCAACTGGAAGCCGGTGAACTCGGCATTACTGATTCCTCTGATATGATTTTCGGATCACTGACGCCATTGTTTGCCTCCTTGCTTCCAGAATCCGAAGAACGCAAGAAAACAACGAAAAAAGAGCTCCAACGGGCAGGCTATTTCGAGCCTCATGCCTGGCACAATCTTGCTGCCGTTCGTTATCTTGGTGTCATTGTTCCGATTCTGTTGTGCCTGTTACTACTATTGATCGTCCCTCCAGAACTTGAAATCGTGGCCATCATTGGAATGGTGATCTTGCCGCTGGTCGGATGGTCGATTCCACGACTGCTCGTTCGCAGTCAGGGGAAATCGCGATTAGCGAAAATTGAAGAAGGCTTTCCTGACATGCTCGACATGTTGAATATGTGTGTCAGCCAGGGATTGCCAATTCTCCCCTCTTTGAAAAGAGTTTCTCAGGAACTAACCGATATCTATCCGGCTTTGTCCGAAGAGTTGCGAATCACCACTCAACAGGCAGAACTAGGAAGTGTTGAGCAGGCACTTGTGAACTTTCGAGACCGCGTCGATATTCCCGAGGTCAACTCGTTCACTTCCTTGTTAACTCAAACTGAGCGAATGGGAACATCGGTCTCCAGTGCGCTCACTCAATATTCCGACAATATGCGTGGCACGCTTCAGCAAAGAGCGGATGCCAAGGCCAATACCGCCACCTTCAAATTATTGTTCCCCACGGTACTGTGCCTCGTGCCAGCCGTCTATTTGTTCCTGTTGGGGCCAGCAATTGTTGACCTTTCAGAATTCTTCTACGGCGGTGGAACAGAAGTCTTGACCGAGAATACAAACGCCGTCAATCGAGTCTTGCGTGAAAGCAACTGATCAAACCGCAGTTTTCGTGACAAAACACTCGTGATTTAAAAAAGGTCGGCCATCAACAGCCGACCTTTTTTCGTGCGCAGAGGATTGCATTCGAAGCCGAGTTTAGAAGATCCCAAGCTGATCACGAGCATCTTCGGTCATGCGTTCAGGGGTCCAGGGAGGGGACATCGTCAACGTAATGCGTGCCTCATCAACTCCGGCAAGTTTCTCCAGAGATTGCTTGGCGTTGTGGACAATCTGCGGTCCCGCAGGACAAGCAGGGCTGGTGAGCGTCATTTCGACATCAACATTCCGCTCATTGAGCTTGACGTCATACACGAGCCCAAGATCCACAATATTGATCATCAACTCTGGATCAATGACTTCTTTAAGCGCATCAACAAGTTGAATGTCGGTTGGCATGGGACGCTGGTCAACTGGTTTTGATTCGGCGCGATCTTCTGTCATAACTGTTCTTTCATTGACTTACTGAGCGGCAATCAGGCCTCTGCATAGATGCCGTCGGATTCAATAAAGACTGAAAAAGAGGTGATTCCTTCCGTCGCGGGCATACACATGGCTTTCCCATTAGTGATGTCAAAACATGCACCATGACGAGGACAGGCAATCACGTTTCCTTCACGAGGACCATCCGTAAGAGGTTGGCCATCATGTGAGCACACGTCTTCGATACAATAATAGTGACCGTCGACATAAAAAAGGAGTGCTGGCGTTTCATCAACAACCACAGATTTACGATCGCTGGTCCACTCTTCATTGAGGTCTGCAATTTTGAACTTCTGCACAGAGCGTTTCATTAATAACCAATCCCCAATTTTCGTTCGACTGCCGAAGAGAGCGTCTGCTGGACGATTTCCACAGGGATTCGATCAAACACTTGTTGAAAAAAACCTTCGACGATCACATGCATCGCTTCATAGCGTGTCAGACCACGACTCATACAGTACAAAACCTGGTCTTCATCAACACGTCCGGCGGTCGCACCGTGGGTACAACGAACATCATCGGCTTCAATTTCTAAACCCGGGATGGCATCAACTCGAGCTTCTTCGGTCAGAATTAAGGCATCATTGCGTTGATAGCCGTCAGTCTTCTGAGCTGGTTTGTCGACCTTGATCATGCCACGCCAGATCGCACGGGCGCGATCTAGAACAACTTCCTTTTATTGATGGTCTGAAGTGGTATGATGCTGATGATGAGTCTGTTGTGTGTAATATGAAAGTGTTTGCTTGTCGGTCACGAAACTCACACCATTAACTTGTGCCTGTGCCCCTTGACCATCCAGATGAATGTCTTGATGGATATGAGCCAATTTCGCGCCCAGTCCACCAACAGTCCATTGGAGTGAACCATTTCTGGCGACACGTCCTGCCTGATGAGCAAAATGGTAGACTTTTTGGTTCCAGTTTTGTAGTTGAACATAACGCAATTGCGCACCCTGACCGACGATCAACTCCACAGCACCGACATGCACCCCTCCCAGCCCTGAAGTTGACGACGCCGTTTCTTCGAGCAGTGTCGCGGAAGCATTGTCTTCCAGAATGATCAAGGTATGGGAAAAGTCTGCCGCATTGTCAGTCGTCAAACCAAGGAAGCTATAAAGCGGCTGCT
>JBGSVC010000273.1:0-4042 GCA_041753175.1 Planctomycetaceae bacterium | reverse complement strand
AGAGGTCCACTCGGCAACTCCCGAAAGTAGCCCGGCAATTTCTCGCGGCCCGTCCTCTGTTTCCACAACGAAACGGTCCCACGCATAAACACCATTTTCGTCAACTTTCCACTCTGGAGATTCAGGCGAGGGAATGTTGATTCGCTTGGCAAGGTATTCAAACTCTTCCTCGCTGGGTAGGCGACAGCCAAATTCTTCTGCCCAATGATTGGCTGCATCACGACCGTTGGGGTGATAAGCAGAATCCAGGGGCATCCCAGCGACTGTGGGGTGATTCCAAAACCGCGGTCGGATTTTCAGATAGTCGGCGATCGAAAACTCACGCTCAGCGACGTAGAAATCGCGAATACGAACGCTTCGCAGTGGGTTGTCGGGATCATCAGCATTTCCGACAACAAATTCATCAGTCCCCTTAATGAAGACCATGTTTTTTTTTTCAAAGTCCGATTCCGGAATGATTATCGGATCCCACTCGATGGTATCGGCATCTTTCATTTTCCATGAGTTCTCATGATAGACGACAGGAACCTCTTGATCGATTTCGGGAACTGTCCTCGTGACTACGTTGAATCGAAACTCTCCTTCGTTCAGTTTTGTGACCACCTGATAACGTCCCGGTGGTAGCTGCATCGTCAGAGGCGTCACATTCTTGTCGCTGGAAAAGATTTTATCTGGCAACGGTGAATCTGTCAGTGCGTCACGCTCGTAGATCATGACCTGGGCACCGGCAGGTTCAGTGGTGACGACAACATTCCATCGGCCGATTTCTTTGGGCGATTGATTCTCTAAAACCATGGCTCCAAGTGCGGCAGCCGAGGCCATGGCTAGTATGGCGATCACAGTAATCCCGACTGAAAAAGGTCGACGTCGGGCCCGTCGCCAAGTTCGCTGCCAGTAACTAAGGGGACGGGCGGCGATCGGATCGCCGTTGACGTATGCCCTCAAATCTGCGGCCAGTTCCTCTGCCGTCTGATAGCGATCTCCGGGATTTTTGGACATCAATTTCAGGCAAATCGTCTCCAGATCCCTGGGAATTTTGGAATTGATCGACCGGGGCATTTTGGGGTCGCGGAATTGATGGCTGAACATCACCTCTTTGATGGTCCCCTGGAATGGGGGCTTGCCGGTGAGAAGTTCGTAGAGCACGATCCCGAGGGAATAAAGATCGCTGCGCGCGTCGACATCGCCAGAGCGTGATTGCTCCGGCGACATGTAGCGGACTGTCCCCACGACTTTCCCATTGTCGCTGAGCGTTTTCTCGGCATGGGCAAACTTGGCGACGCCGAAGTCTGTTAACATCGGCTCACCGGCAGCATTAATCAGAATGTTCGCCGGTTTGATATCTCGGTGGACAACTCCGTTTTGATGGGCATGCTGGAGAGCTTCCGCGATGCGCTGACAGATATAGGCCGATTTTTTAAAGTCCAGCATTCCATCGGCTAGTTCTTTGCCGAGATTGACCCCTTCAATATATTCGGAAACCAGACACAAGCGGCCATCGACTTCTTCAACATCGAAGATACGGACGATGTTGTGGTGCTGGAGCCTGGCGACAGCCTGGGCTTCATGCATGGCCATCGGAAGGTCTTTGGCGGCGTCGTCGTAATGGCTGATCGTTTTGATCGCGACATCGCGTTTGAGTTTTGTGTCCCACGCCTGCCAGACCGTTCCAAAAGATCCACGCCCTAAAATTTCTTTGATTTCAAAGTGCCCAACTTTCTTGAGCACCTCCGGCTTGACCATCGTTTCCATCAACGCCAGAGAAAAACGCCGTGCCAGTTTTTCAATTTCCGGGATGAGTCCTTGGATCGTCTCGGTCGCCGTGGGAAAGCGTGCCAGATATTCATCCAGAGAGGGGACCTCCCCTTTGATCCAGCGATGATGGATCTCGACGAGGATCAGTCTTCCGAGCAGGGTCGTTCGATTCTCTGGGTTTGTTTCATGGAGCAGAAAGTGTTCAATGGAAACATCGTTACCCGAGTTCAGTTTATAAGCGAATTCGTCACATTTAATGCGAATGTGATCATCGGGCGCAAAGTGAGCGGTGACCAGATTGCTGGAAACTCGCAACGACAAATTGGGATCGCTTTCGTCAGTGACTCGGAAGTCAGACTTGGCCTCATCTGACATTGTCTGCCTCTCTTGAAAAAGGAAATCTGGCTGGACCGGAATGATACTTCAATTGGATAACCGTGAAAATTGAGCGAGAAGTTGACAATCAAACCTTCCAGTTTCTCCAGATTATAATTAGACTTCAATTCCCTTCCTATAAAAACTGCCATAAATAGCAACGTAATGATCTGTCAACTGTACCATGTCTGCTTACAATCACAGTGAAACGTCTTCGACACTTCTGCGTTGCATTTCAGAAGGCGATCAAACGTCGTGGGTGCGGTTTATTGAACAGTATAAGCCTCTTTTGATCCGCAGATGTCGGGAATTGGGGCTGTCGGCAGAAGATAGTGATTGCATGACGCAAGAGGTCTTTCTGCAGCTTTTTCGGCGTGTGGATGAATTCAATCGACAAAGAGCCGGGAGTTTTCGGCGCTGGCTGCGTCTGGTGGTACAATCGCGTGTCATCGACAACTTTAGAAAGAAAAAGGTGCCGATTGATCACGAGGCGAATCTCGATTTCGCCTCGTGCCTGATCCCCGAAGAGGTTGCCCCCGAGTCGAAGCATCGGCAGAAGATAGACCGGATGATCGAAATGATCCGCACTCAGTTCAGCGATCGCGATTGGGCCATCTTCTATTTGACCATGGGAGAAGAAAGGCCTGTTCGAGAAGTCGCCCAGGAATTAGGAGTTTCTGAAAACTCGGTCTACCTGTGCAAATCAAGAATGCTCAAAAAACTGCGGACCATTTATGGCGATGGCGAAAAAGACGCCGATTGAACGGGCATGTCTTCTGTTTTCGTCGGGGGAGTTGTGTGTTAATGCGTGTGGCCCGGAGCAAAGCAGTTCAGTCTTAGCTTGATCTCGGGTAGCACAGAAAATGAGAGGAATCGCTTTTTAAATTGCCTACAGATTGGCCCACATCTACAGCAATACGGAGGAATTAGCGTGTTGCCACCCAGTGAATTGCTAGAATATCGTGACGAGAATGTGAAAATCGCAAAATCCATCGGTTTGAAAGCAGCAACAAGGAGTAAAAGCTATCACCATGCTTGTCGCACGGCATTAAGCGTTCTGTTTGATCGACTGTTTCAAGCTCTTCTGACGTGGCGACACTTTAATCAAGACCCGCGAAAATACCTGGTACTGGCTCTCAGTGACTACTTCGACTGCTGGAAAGTCGCTGAGAAGCTTGGGGGGGAAGACGCCAAGCACACAGATGCGAACAGCGAACTTTTATTCTTAATCGCTTTCCTGCTCGACCGACCGGCACCGTTCACCCTGAATTTAAACGACATGCAAGCCCCAACATTGGTAGATGGTGTCATCGCTAACTGGCTTTACGGTGCTTGGGATGAATCACAGTGGGATCGTGGCATGCAAGGGGTCGTCCAATTGGGAGAAAAGCGGACAAAGCTGTTCGTTGCGACCCACGAAAATTATCGAGAATGCGTTTTTTCCTCCATAGAGCAGCTGCCCAAGCTCTTTGATCGCGGAGACTCGCTTTTCAAAAAGCGGGTCAAAAACAGCTTTTACGGCGATGGTCCTCCTACCGAAGGTGACAACGGTTACAATGATCTCGTTCCCGACTACATCCTCGCGGCCATTGCCAAGAAGAGGGGTTACCAAGGCGACAGCGTCCACCTTTGGCGATGGTCACAATAATTGGAAAGTTGATCTCAAGGATCTACAGGTTTTATCGACAGCTTTGAGGATGGCTGGGGGTTGGATGTCGTCCAGGGCCGCGACCACGATGCCGCCGCCCATCTCGCCTGGGACGGCAGCCGTTTTCAGGATCTGACCAGTGGCCGTTACTTAACTGCCACCGACCCTGCCTTCGGCGGCTTCACCCCACCACATCATGTGGGATTGGACGTCGCCCGGGCCAACCAGGGTCGAAGACCTGCCAGCCAGATGCAGGTGCAGGAA
>JBGSVC010000272.1:0-5583 GCA_041753175.1 Planctomycetaceae bacterium | reverse complement strand
GGCCAGCTCGTAGCGTCCTTCACGCAATAAGCCTGCCGCCAGTGCATAATCATCGTCGGACTGGTCTGCCAACACTGAATGTCCGGGCATGAAGACCGCTAAACCCAACAGGCACATTGCCGGCAGCAGGCGACAGGTGTTCCACAATTTTAAGCTTATTTGCATTACACGTTCCGATGTCATCAGTATCTTTCAAAACGTCCAAAAGACCGGCATCAGCCTGCGACAACGCCCTCCACATCTTTTTTATTATGCAAGGTTTCCCATCCAGAACAAGAGGCCACCCCGCGATCCGCCTGTCTGCAGGGGATCTGGTTGAACACAGCCCTCAAACTTTCCCAACCAAAATTACTGGATTTGTACGAACTCAGGGGTGCTTTGAGTGGTAATTCGTGTTGGCCTGAGTACGATGACATTTCAGTAACCACTGATGCGTTTTCTTCTTGAAGGGAGTTTTATGTCCCGATCCCTGCTCGATAACGACCTGACTTTGATGGGGAAACTGCTTCTCGTCGTTGTCTTTACGCTGTCATTTCCCAACACAGCCTTTCCCGACATCGACACCCACGCCAGCCCCAACATTATCCTCCTGCTGACCGATGATCAGGGGTGGAGCGAGATGTCGTCGGCGATGGACGAACGCATTGCTGAGGCCGCCTCAACGTATCTTCAAACACCCCACATGGATCAACTGGCCAGGTCGGGCATGCGTTTTACCAACGGCTACTCCCCTGCCCCCTTGTGTACTCCGACACGCCGGTCGATCCTCTGCGGCACGTCCGCTCCGCGCAGCGGGGATGAATTCAAAAGCCCCTGGGTTCCCGCCGAACACCTCACGATTCCTCAGGCTCTCAAGCAAGCCAACCCGGCTTATCAGTGTGCCCATTTTGGAAAATGGGGCGAGCAGATGATTTCCACTCCTTTGGAGTGTGGCTACGACACAAGCGATGGCATGACCGGCAACAACACCGGTGGCATGCCAGGAACGATCCAAGGTGCCGGAGAGGATCATGGCTCCGGCCCCCCGCATTTTATCGACAATATCGATCCCAAACGAACCCCCAGCCTGACGGCTCGCGCCATCGATTTTATCTCCGAAAAAGCAGAACAAAAACAGCCTTTCTATATGCAGGTCAGCTTCTATGCCACACATCTCTCTGTTGTCTGCAAGGAAGACACTCTCAAGAAATATCAGGCGAAAGGCGAGCCTGATCGCGTTTATACCCCTGCCTGGGCAGCCATGATGGAAGAGCTTGATCAGGGTATTGGGCAAATCATCGCCAAAGTTGATGAACTTGATCTCAAGGATTCCACATACATCTTCCTGACTGCAGATAACGGGGGGCGAGGGAGCATCCCTGGACAAGACTCTGAGCCGTCAGAAAGTTCTCGAAAACCGACAAACTACCCTCTCATGGGTGCCAAACACTCTCTTTATGAAGGCGGCATCCGTGTCCCTTTCATCGCCCGCGGACCACAAATCATCTCAGGAACGGCCATTCAAACGCCCGTCGTCGGCTATGATTTCCTCCCCACATTCTACGAACTGGCTGGAGGCAGGGAACCGCTTAACTCAGAGGTCGATGGCGTCAGCCTCGTCCCTTTACTTCACGGTAATCCAGACGCCTTCCATCGTCCGCAAGGCGCGCTCTATTTTCATAGGCCGGGCAGAATGTCGTCGGTTATCCGTGCCGGGCAATATAAACTCTTTGTGCATCTCAACAAAGACGGCTCTTTTAAAGATTACGAACTTTTCCAGGTTGACCCCAATCCTGTCGAAACCGAGTCCCTCCATACTCAACAACCTCTCCTTGCAGAGCAACTCTTCACACAACTGACCACATACCTCGCGCAAGTCGGCTCACCATTGCCAGAGCCAAATACCCAGGCAACTCCCAAACCCAAAAAGAAACCAAATAAGAAGTCGCCTCAGTAAATAAGAATAACAGTTAGCCTCAGCGTCCGTGATTTATCCCCATCCTCCCACCATAGGGCTCATCCCATGCCACACCAATTGTTAACGACTATCGCCACGGTTTCCCTGCTGATGACAACTGTCTCACTCTACGCTGCGGAGAAACCAAACGTTATCATTTTTTATGCCGACGATCTGGGCTACGGTGAACTCGGATGTCAGGGAAACCCCGAGATCCCTACGCCTCATATCGATGGAATCGCCAAACATGGGACTCGATTTACGAACGGATATGTCGCCGCGACATACTGTGCCCCCTCCCGGGCGGGTCTGATGACGGGCACGTACCCGACTCGCTTTGGGTTTGAATTCAACCCCTCCCCTAACTCTCAATTCGGTCTTCCGACGGATCTGACAACTCTCCCTGATCGCTTATCGGAAATTGGCTATAAGACTTGTGCTGTCGGCAAATGGCACCTGGGCGAAACGATGGCCCACCGTCCAACAGAGCGTGGCTTCGACGAATTCTACGGCACATTGGCTAACACTCCCTTCTTTCACCCCACACGTTTTGTCGACTCCCGTCAGTCTAACGAAGTCCAAACCATCAGCGACGACACCTTTTACACCACTGATGCTTACGCCCAGCGCAGCGTCGACTGGTTGAAAAAACAGACCAACGATGCGCCCTGGTTTCTCTACCTCCCATTCAACGCCCAACACGCTCCACTTCAGGCACCCGAACAATATCTCGCTCGCTTTTCCAACATTAAAGATGAAAAACGTCAAATTTTCGCCGCCATGCTCTCGGCGATGGATGATGCGATTGGCCAGATTCTCGAAACTGTCGCTCAAATGGGTGCGCTCGAGAACACTATCATTTTCTACATTGCCGATAATGGTGGTCCAACGAGAAGCACGACCAGTAAAAATGACCCTCTACGTGGCTTCAAGATGACCACTTGGGAAGGGGGAACCAGAGTCCCGTTTATTGCACAATGGAACGGCCACATCCCTGCGGGTAAAACTTACGATTATCCTGTTATTCAGCTCGATGTCCTCCCCACCGTTCTGGCAGCCGCCGGACACGATGTTTCCAAAACAGAAACTGATGGCGTCAACCTGCTCCCTTATCTGACGGGTGAAAATGCCAGCCGTCCTCACGAAACGCTGTATTGGAAATACGGTCCTCAGTGGGCCATCCGCCATGGCGACATGAAACTGGTCGTCGCTGAGGGTGGTTCCGGACAACCTGAACTCTATAACCTCGCCCAGGATATTTCCGAGTCGACAGACCTGGCAGCGCAGAAACCCGACCTTGTCAAAGACCTGCAAGGTAAATACGACGCCTGGAATGCCGAGCAAGCTCCAGCCATGTGGACTCGGACAGAGCAGACTGGCGGTGGAGCCAAGAAGCGCCCGAATCAAGTCAAAAAACAAGCCCCTTCCAAAAAGTAATTCATCGAATCACCAAAAGATCGGGATACCGTTCGCAAGGACTCACTGTCACGCTACTTGAAAACTGCCACGCGACTTGCCTATCTAGCTTTCCATTTTTTATTCCATTGTGACTGTGTGGCTTTCACCCTGTTAGAAACCGACTTCGTGTCTATTTTTATCGATCCATGGAATCACGCAGACTTCTGTGAATATCACGGGCTTCCCAGGCCTCACCGCGTTTTTTTCACACGTTTCCAGGTTTGATGTGAGCTACTATTTCAAACACTCTCGAGATTCATCCAGAGGAACTCTTCCCATGAAGAAGCTGATTTTCACGATCCTGCCCTTTGTGATCTGCACAACTGTTTTCGGACAAAATGCAAGAAAAACTCCTCTACTTTCGACCCCAGAAAACTACGACGTCACCACCAATATTGACTACGTCGGGGAGAACAACCCTGCCCAGATGCTCGATCTGGCGGTACCCAAAGTCAAACCTTCTGATGGTTCGCGTATCCCGTTAATCGTGTACGTTCATGGCGGAGGTTGGAAAGGGGGCAGCAAGCAGGGCGGCCTCCAACTCCTACTCCCGTTTCTTCATGACGGGCGTTACGCTGCGGCCAGCATTAACTATCGTCTCACTGGCGAAGCTGTCTGGCCGGCACAAATCCATGACTGCAAAGCCGCGATCCGCTGGATCAAAGCTCATTGCGACAATCACCAGATCGACCCCAACAAAATCGTCGTCTGGGGGACCTCAGCGGGCGGTCATCTCGTCTCTGCATTGGGAACCTGTGGACCCGATGACCATCTGGAGGGAGATCTGGGGCCGTTTCCGCATGTCGATACGAAGGTGACTGGCGTCATCAATTATTATGGTCCAACTGCGTTTGGGTTTTACGCTCAACTCGAAGAAAAACGCAGTGATCCTAATGGCTTTGAAAACCTCAACGCGATTCTCGACGAACCGTTCCTCAAAGCCAGCCCCGAACGCATCGCAAATATCAGCCCCGCCACCTTCGTGACGTCAGATGATTGTCCCTTTTTGATTGTCAACGGCACTGACGACAAACTCGTTCCCCTCAGTCAGGCACAATACCTCGATCAGGTTCTGGATCAGGCGAGGGTTCCGTCATGCCTGATCACTGTTAACGGCGCTGGTCACGGTTTCAAACATGGCGAACCCATCGATCCTATTTTTCAGACATTTGTGGATGAACTTTTTCAAGGCCAAACGTCGTCGTTGAAAGACCACGCCGTCGACATGAAAACCCCGGCTCCTCGAGTTCGTCAGCAATAATGAAAAACCGCAATTGGTGAATCGTCTGGATGGCTGTAAATGACTGCGTAAAATCAGGGAGTTTGTTCCCAAAAATCTCGGGTAGGCATGAGGGGGTGTTTCTGCGAAGATTTTGACGGGAAGCCTGACAGGCAGCCGTTTGAACATTATCGGGCTGCTCAAATTCAATCTGTCAGGCATCGTGCATTTATCTTCATCATGCAGTTCAACCCTTCACGGAACTCCTTATGGTTTTTTCACTGATATTGTCTTTGTTAGTTTCGTCAACGGCCTATCTGGCGGAACTTCCAGCGCCTGTGCAACATGCATTGGAGGATTATAATTTTCATACCAATCTCAATTATGTAGGGGATCATAATCCTCGACATCATCTGGATCTATTAGTTCCCAAGGCTCTCCCATCGCCGACGTCCAAAACTCCAGTCATCCTCTTTGTGCATGGTGGTGGTTGGAAGATGGGAAGCAAAGACAATGAGATCTTCAAAATCCTCCGTTTCCTTCACAAGGGGCAATACGCTGCCGCAAGCATTAATTATCGCCTGACCAACGAAGCTCCCTGGCCGGCACAAATCCATGACTGCAAAGCCGCGGTTCGATGGATAAAAGGACATGCAGAAGAATATCATCTGGACCCGGATCGTATCATCGTCTGGGGCGCTTCTGCTGGTGGTCATCTCGTGACCACATTGGGCACAACCAAACCCGAAGATGGCCTTGAGGGCGATTTGGGGCCCTTCCCTCATATTCCTAGCAACGTTCTGGGAGTCATTAACTATTTTGGCCCCTGCGACTTCCGTCAAATGCGAACCGTTGGGCAATCGATGGAAGAAAATATGGTCATCGACCTCATCTCGGATCTGGTCGGCGAACCTCTCAACACCGCCTCCCCGGAAAAAATCGCGAGCATTTCACCGGTGACTTATGTCAC
>JBGSVC010000271.1:0-6321 GCA_041753175.1 Planctomycetaceae bacterium | reverse complement strand
GCAGGTTATCCCGAGCGCGGGCATTATGGACATGAATCGATGCCAGTGGACGAGGGATGCCGATCAGTTCTGTCTGGGCGAGACAATGGGCGAAGAAGACGAGATCTTCGCCATTGGTAATTCCCGGAGGATACTGGAATTTTTCAAACAGGCTGCGATGAACGACGAACGCCCCATGGACGATGCCGAATTGTCGTTCGATAAAGCGCTTGAAATTCTCGCGCGGTGTCGAGAAGACCGGCTGAGGCTTGGACAGATTGACGTTGCCATGTTCATCGACTGTTTGGTGATGCCCCAAGTGCAACAGAGCCTGGGGATGAGCGGATATGCTGTCAGTGATGTGTTCGAACGCATCCGGAAGAAGTTCGTCGTCGGCATCCAGACACAACAGGAAATTGGCCCGCGCCAGGCGAGCACCATGATTGCGAGCGACCGAGACACCGGCGTTGTCTTGTCGAATATAGAGAAGCCTGTGATCGGAATTGATCAATGGCTCGACGGCGTGGGGGGTATCGTCCGTCGAGCCATCATCAATAATCAGAAGTTCCCAGTGAGAGAACTTCTGACGTTGGACGGAAGCAATTGCTCTGGGAAGAAAACGGGCATAGTTGTAGGTCGGAATGATTATGGACAGCAAAGGAAGATTCGTCATGGAAACATGCAGACCATTCGTTATCTGGATGTCGCTGGATCCCAGCCTGCAACGACTGCATCCGGGGCAAGCACGAAGATTTCAACGCGTCGGTTCAGTTGTCGTGATTGTCGATCGGTGTTGGCGGCAACTGGTTGATACATACTATATCCAGCGGCTCCCATGCGTGTTTCACCAATTCCCAGTTTCGTTAACTGCAACACGACAGAGTTGGCCCGATTCGTGGAGAGGTGCCAGTTGGTGGGGTGACGTGATTTGGTCGAGGCTTTGTTGATGGCCTGATCATCGGTGTGTCCGACGATTAGAATATTGAGACGTCGAGAATCGTTGCCATTCATAATCTGGGAGAATTCTTTGAGCAACGGTGCTGCATCGGGTCGAAGCTGGTCGCTGCCAGAGTCAAAGAGGATGGCTTCATCAAAGCGACTGACGCCAGTTTTGGGATCAAACTCAAATCCGGGAAAGCGTTTGGACAATTCTTCGAATCGACGCGTGGCATCATCCGAGAGTGGATTGCCGTTCTGGTTGGTACTTGTGAGTAAATCCTGGTATTTGCCATGGACCTGAGCGCGTTCGGCCATCAGGTTGTCGACTCGCTGGTTGGCGACGTTGAGTCGGTTTTGCAGGTCGGAGTTGGCTTGTTCGAGCTGTTGTCGATCGACAGCCATATTGTTGGCTAACTGCTGGGCCTGATCGCGTTCGCCGGCCAGTTGTTGCCCTTGCTGATACAGCCTCATCGCGTTGATTTGACTCATACGATATTGATTTGCCGGGACACTGCCGCATCCGGTGATACCGAGCATCGCCAGAGAAACTGAGAGTGAAACGGCTGTGAGGCGGATAGGAATCATACCTTGGCTCCTGCGTGACATCACGACCGTCCATTAGGAATGGAGACGGAATGATTGTGTCGCGCTTGCAAGAATGGGAGGAGAGTGGAAGTGACTTTTGAAAGGATTCAAGTCGAGAACTTGAATGTTTTTTGGTGTGAGCCGATATTTTTAGCAGAATTGTTTTTCGCTCTCCAGAGCAGTCAAGGCGTGGCTGTAATGATTACAATGACAGTCAACTCGAATCACGTGTGGCCTGTGGCTCGTTATGGAATCGTCAGCTTCCCAGTTTTTCGAAGGCATGGAATTGAATCCTGAGCAGACATCGAGAATGAAACTAGACGCAGCCCCCGGACAGATGACCTGCCTGGGTTGTGGACTTTTTTGTGATGAATTGACAACACACCAGATCAACGCATGCCCGGTGGGCACGGCGTGGCTCAATCACCTGCAACCGCGAAAAGAGAGATCCGCACGCCTCAACACCATCGAGACCGATTGGACTGACGCCTTTTCTCAGGCAGTCGAGATATTTGAATCATCCAGAAACCGACTCGTGATTGCGACAGGAGCACTCAGCAATCGTCAGGCCGGCGATGTTGTCACGTTTGCACAACAAAGTGGAAGTTGTTTGTGGGCGTATGGAAGTCGGTTTTCAGTTTCGCTGGCACGGGCAACAGCACGATGGGGATGGTCGACTTCCACGCTGGGTGAAATCGCCGATCGCGCAGATCTCATCTGGACGTGGAACTTGAATCCTGATGACCAGTTACCGCGCCTTTGGAATCGGCTTAAAGCTGGTGACAAGCCGATTGTTGACCTCACGGCAGAATTTTCCCGGCAAGATCGCGTTGAACGTGCCAAGGGGATGATTCGAAAACTGACATCGATCCAGCGTCAATTGGCAGGCTTGGAGCCTCGGTCTGAGGTCGACGCTTTTTTGAAAGCCATCCATCCTGTGATCCTGATCGGGGAGACCATTTCCACTGACGAGGATGAATTGATCGCGTCGCTTCTGGTAGAGACACTTGATTCATTACGTCAACAAAACCGCTGCTTTTCACTGCATTTTCCCGGTCAGGGAGAGTGTCCGCAAGTCGCCGAAGTGTTGCTCTCGAAGATGGGACTCCACGAGGGGGTTCGGTTTTCAAATCAGTTTCCGCCGTCCCCTTTGGTGAGAGAAGAAATTTGCGAAGCCATGACACACGGTGATTATGATCTGATTGTTGTCGTAGGAGACGGTTGGCAGTCTCCATGGGATGAGTTATTGAAACAAACCAACTATACAGGTGCGCTGTTGGTGCTTTCATCAGGAGAGGTCACTCTGACTCATCCACAATCGATTTTCCTCACGACGCCAGGAGTTTGCAGGTTCGGATTTGTGCGACGCTGTGATGGAGTCCCGGTCAGAATACGACACGACGATTCGCTGGATTCGAACTATTTTGAGGGGAGAGGAGAGCTTCTCAATGAGTTCCTGGGGCGCATTAAAAAGCCCGCCAGTATCGGCGGGCTTTAACAGTTTGTTGAAGAAACAAGCTGCTATAGAGTGGCAATAGCAGGCATCTGGCTATCTGCGGTAAGGAGGATTTCCAGCCAGTGAGCCACCATTGCCCCGGTAGTAGATCGCTGGATCGTCGATAATCCAGCGTGTTGATTGGGTGCGGCCATTATCCATGTTCACGACATTGAAAAACATGGTCGTGAAACTTTCACATCGATAACCGTAGGGGCTTTGCGAGGTGATTAAGTCGGCTTGAGTCAGATCGTCGATGCCTTCGCTGGCATAAAAGTGAATGCGACCATCGGAAGTGAACGACATCCCAAAGGTCCACCAACCAGGTTGATTGATCGTCGGCCCGGCGATTTCGTGTCCCAAAGAATTGCCACGAATCATGACGTAGGCAAAGTCTTTGTTGTATTTAGGATCGTTTTTGCTGGCGAGGGCAATGAAGAAACCAGGCCAGTAGGCTTCCTGTTTCCGGACAGGGGCCAGAGACCGCAGCTTACGAAACAATCCACCCCCTTTGGAGTCTTCCATTTCAGTGATCGTGGTATGGCAATCGGCTCTGATTCCGAAGCTGCTGCCGCCGCGTTGTTCCCACTCTTCGAATGGGGGGATATAAACCCGGACGACGCAACTTGGTTCATAGGAAACCGGCATCGTACGGCCATTCATGATCAGGTCGTCCTGCATTTGCTCATAGGAGAGTCGTCCAGGAACACCGGAATTGACAGTTTTTAAAGAGAGAGCCCATTCGCTTCCTGAAAGACCACCTGCAGGTGTGGGCACCCGGAGAATTTCATCAGGCTGCCCACGCTTGGGACTTTCAAACCAGCGTTGATTTTTGGAGTATCCCCGTGGATAACGAAGTTGTTCATCTTGTTCTTTGCTGCTTTTTGGGAAATTGTGGACAAACTCCCATTTGGGATCTTCAAAATTGTCGCCGACGGTATCAATCTTAACGCCAGTTCCCGGGACGATTTGGGCAAGGGCAGATGATGAACCCAGGATGAACAATGAGCTGGCAAGCAATAGGACTAACGAAGGCTGAATCACCTTTGAATGATTTCGAACTGTAATCAGGGTTTGAATATCCTTCATCGTAACTGCTGATCCTCCAGAGGTGATCGATATCGTAAATGGGAGTGAGCGTCGAGTTGTCGACCTTGACAGACACGTAGCCAGAACTGTTATCGGCAGAAACGTCGCAACAAGGTTGCTGGGAAATCAGAAAGAGCAGTGGGAACTCAGATCGTTCACACAGTGTTTTCATGGATCTGCCAGATACTTTAGTCGGAAAAGTCGACTCTAATTACGTAGCTTTCCAATCGAGATGAAAAAATGTTAAAGCCTGCGGGTTGTCTGGGTTGGAAATTCAAATTCAGTCGTGAGGATGAGTAAAGATTTTGATTTCTCTCGCGTTGAGATACCGATAGCTATGGCAAGCCGATTTCACGTGAACGATTGGGAAGCATATTTGAGTCGTCGACTTAGATAAGACATTTCAACGAAGGCAGAGTGCAGCGGAGTCTGTAACGCATCGTTGAGTCTTGTTTTCCAAAGTATTACGAGAATACTAAGCAACGGAATGCAACCGAAGGGGTTCGTGTTATGGTGATCAGGAAGATCTTATTACCCGTGTTGTCTGCAGCCATATTCGCCGGTTGCCAAACACCTTCGTTTATGACACACAAGTCCAACGCCGATCAAAGCGGGATTGGACGAATGATGAAGCTCGCCAGTCGTCTGGAGGAGCAGGGTCAAACGAATATGGCCTTTAAGCTTTATGGGGAGATCCTGCAGAAGGAGCCCTATTACAAGCCTGCCATCGAACGCTACGTGGCACTCAAAGATCAATCCGGCCAATCGCCTGCGATTGCTCATGAGTCAGAAACGATGTTGGCAGCCAAGCCAACCCAGAAGCAAATCGAAGATCTGATCGCCAAAGAAGTTGAGCGACGACTGGCTGAAAATCAGGCCTTGGCAAAACAACTGGCAGACAAAGCAGCCACCACCAAACCACAATCGGAATTCGAACTGGCATCGCTGTCACGTTCTGAATCGTCATCCCAAGCGGAAATGCAGGCTTTTTTGTCGGCCTCCAACGAGACCAAGTCTGAGTCGACATCATCAAATGTCATGACACCACAGATAAATCCAGGGTTTGGTTTCACCCCAAAAAACACTGCTCATGTCGTCGCTTCTCGACCACAGCCATCGGTTAGTCCCTTCGGCTCGGCAGCCAGTGGTTCTGCGGACGAGATGGACGCGGCATTTGCTCTTGATTCAACGGAGTCTGTCTCAAATCATCAAAGCCCTGTCCGAAACGAAACCGCTGAAACTGAAGTGCCTTTTGTATCCAAAGACGATGTAAACGATGCAACTTTCGTTGCGGATTCGCATGATGAACAACAATTACTCCAACAACTGGCCAGTGATGATGAATCACTCAAAATCGATGCATTAGTCAAGCTGGCAGAGTGTTGTCAGAATTCTGAAGTCTTGCTTGATTCGATAGATCAACATACTTCCGATTCCAGTGATACCGTGTTGGCATATGCTTCCTGGACATTAGGAAAAGTAACGCATCAACCTGACCTGGCTGCAGAAGATCTGGCAGACTTTTTGTGCTCCGACGATGCTCATGCTCAACAATCTGCCGCGTATCTGCTGGGTTTGCTGGGAGAGCATGCTGTCCCTTACACAGAAGATCTTGAAGAAGAACTTTCTACAAGCGACGAATTAACACGTCTGCACATGGCAGAAGCGCTGATTCGGTTGAATCCAGATCATGAAAAAGCAATCGAAGCTGTTTTAGAACTGTCATCTTCCAATGACAATTCCATCCGCTGCCTAGCGACACATGTATTGTCTGACATTGATCCAGTTAAACATCCCAAAACGATGGCTTCGCTGTCAATGAAACTAAACGACACAGATCCATCCATCCGCAGTGCTGCTGCTTTGGCTTTGGGTGGATATGGAGAGAAAGCAGAAACAGCCATTCCTGCCCTTCTGGAAACGACCAACGATCGTGACCATGATGTGCGACTGGCGGCCAATACTGCTTTGAGCTGTATTATGGATGAAGTGACCAGTCACTGATCCTCTCCCGATCATTCGATCCGTAACTGACAATGAACAAGGAGCCCTGCAGTTTGCAAGGCTCCTTGTTCTATTGACATACTAGAATACCTGTCAGCGAGAGTTTAGTCTGACGTGAACATCTCAGGTATGAACAACTCAGGCATTCGGGATCCTGGGATCTTTGGGGAGAGGCAGGGTGACGCGTTTTCCGGTCCAGGCGGATTGATAAATCGCGAGGATGATCTCAA
>JBGSVC010000270.1:0-3748 GCA_041753175.1 Planctomycetaceae bacterium | reverse complement strand
AAAACGGCGCCATCGGCCTGACAATACAGCGACGCTCCCTGCATTCCCAACTCGATCAACTCCGTCATCATCTGCTCATGAGTTTGCACATAGCGTGTCTTGCTTTTTTGTGTCACTCGATACAGCGGCGGCTGAGCAATATAGATACAACCATTCTTCACCAGCGGTCGCATATGACGAAAAATAAACGTCAACAACAGCGTTCGGATGTGACTGCCGTCCACATCGGCATCAGTCATTAAAATCAATTTTCCATAACGTCGCTTGCTCACATCTTCCATCTCAGCACCCGGCGTTAAACCGACAGCTTTGAAGATATTGACGATCTCAGCGTTGTCGAGCACTTTGACCAACTGTGCTTTTTCGACGTTCAAAATCTTTCCACGCAAAGGCAAAATCGCCTGCGTGTTCGAATCGCGCCCTGAATCCGCTGACCCTCCAGCTGAATCCCCTTCCACCAGATACAATTCCGTAATATCGAGTTCTCGCGAACGACAGTCTCGAAGTTTTTCTGGCAACCCGCCGGTGGTCAACGCCCCTTTGCGACGCACCATCTCACGTTGTTTACGAGCCGCCTCACGGGCTTCCGCCGCCAACGCCCCTTTGGCACAGATCTTTTTGGCGACCTGTGGGTTCTCTTCAAAATACTTGGAAAGTTGCTCATTGAAAACGCCTGCAAGCGCCCCATCCACTTCCGAATTCACCAGCTTGATCTTTGTTTGTGATTCAAACTGAGGGTTAGGAATCCGCACGGTAATGATCGCCGCCAAACCTTCACGGAAATCTTCTCCTGTCGGAACTACATCCTTAAACAGATTCTCTTTTTTGGCGTAGTTGTTAATACAACGCGTTAAACCGGATCGGAACCCCGACAGGTGAGTTCCCCCTTCCGGATTGTAAATCCCGTTGGCATAACACCGGGTATTTTCGCTATACCCATCATTGTACTGCAACGCAACATCGACCGACGTCGTCTCGTACACCCCCGAAATTCGGATGACTTCCGGATGAAGCGCATTCTCGGTGCGGTTCAGGTGACGCACAAACTCCCGCAAGCCATCTTCATAATAGTATTCCGCCGATTGTCCACTGCGCTCATCTAGCAGGCGAATCCGGATTCCAGCATTCAAAAACGCCACATCCTGCAACCGTTTGGCGATCGTTTCATAGACAAAGTCAGTCACAGGAAAGATCGTCGCATCGGGCTTGAATGTAATCTTCGAACCGGTCTGGTCGGTCGAACCCAACTTTTTCAAGTCACTGGTCACCAGCCCTTTGGAAAATTCCATCGTCCAGACATGTCCATCTCGTCTGATCTCCGCTTCGACCCATTCACTACATGCATTGACGGCTGTGATCCCGACGCCGTGCAATCCGCCGGTTCCAGTAGCATACCCGGAATCACGATCAAATTTTCCGCCTGCGTGAATCTTGGTGAACACAATCTCCAAAGCCGACTTGCCACCCATCTCCTGCTTGATCCCGACAGGGATTCCCCGACCATCATCAAGCACCGTCACCGAACCATCGGTATTAATTGTGACGTTCATCGTTGTCGCAAAACCGTTGACGTATTCATCGACGACATTATCAGTCACCTCAAAGATCAGGTGATGCAGACCTACCAAATCTGTTCCCCCGATATACATCGCCGGCCGATGCCGAATCCCTTCAATCCCTTCCAGGTATTTGATGTTGGATTCGTCGTATGTTTTCTTCGGGACGTCACTACTCATATCGGTTCTTACTTTCCAGGGTTTTTCGACGGATCAGTTTCAGAAGACTTTGGTCCTGATCGCTGACCTAATGTTCCATCAAGTCGAAATTTCAAATCTTTGATTGTTGTCTGAGGCAGTTGAACTTTGAGGTTGTTCAAGAGGGTATTTTTATGAAACGAGGCCAGTTCGCTTAATAACGGGGAATTTGAAACGAAGATCGTCAGAATCCGATGACGCAACGGACCAATTCTTGTTTGTGAGTGAATCCGGGCTTCCGTCACCGCCATCCATGCCTCACGCAACACTCGATCCGATTGTTCCTCCGCCCAGCCTTTGCGAGCCACAAGTTCCGAGATCACTTTTGATAATGGGACTGGTCCTTTTGATCCTTCCATCTCTCCCTGACCTTCACTTCCCTACCTCAAATCAGGCTCACTATGATATGGGAATTGTTTTCAGGTCATTTCAATCACGAGCCAAAGGCATCACGACATACGAATAATCATCACCCGCCTGAAACAACGCCGGATCATTCGAACTCTTCAGCTTCAACTGAATAGCAGACTCTGGCTCCAACACCTTCAAAAAGTCGGCTACATAACGAGGGTCAAACATGATCGCGACTTCGTCGCCGGTATAACTGACTGGCAAATCAATCGTCGATTCCCCAACCTCGGCAGCTTTGCTTCGCAATGTCGCAGAGCCTTCTGTGAACACAAAATCGACACCCCGAGACTCATCATTAGTTACAATCTGCGACTGTCGGACGGCTGCATAGAACGGTGCACAGACCATTTCCACAACCTTATCGGCTCCTCTTGGCAACACGTCACGAAAATTGGGAAATCGACCTTCCACCAGACGTGAATAAATCGTTGAATGACTGCTTTGCACGAGAATGTCATTGCCGTGAATAGCGATCTTGACGTCTTCGGTATCATCACCCAGGCTGCGTTCGATGAGCATCATCGCCTTGCGTGGGACGACAGGATTGAGCTTTTCTGGCACATCACCATGAGGTGTGCAGATCGTTTCCACAACCGCCAATCGTCTGGAATCTGTCGCCGCAAATGTCACCTTCTCACCTTGAAACTCCACAAGCACTCCACCCAGGGCATAACGGGTGCTCTCATCATCAGCGGCGAAGATCGACCGCTTGATCATCTTCCTGAGCGTCTGACCGGTCATTGTGAAATATTGGTCGCCATGAAATTCCGGCACATTCGGATATTCAGAAGGATCTTCCAACGACAACTTGAACCGACTCCCACCCGATTTCAGCAAGACCGACGAATCCGAAACATCAAAAACTACCTGATCGTCTGATAGCTCCCGCAGGATCGACATGATCCGAGACGTCGGCAACAAAATCTCTCCCGAAGAATCCGTATCCACATCGTTGATCTGGTAGCGAATCCCGATCTCGGTATCCGTACCCATCAGGGTCGCTGTCCCCTGTTCGATCTGCAATTTCACATTCTTCAGAATATCACGGGTCGTTCTCGTAGGAACTACTCCCGAAACAATTTGAAAGGCCTGGATCAAAGATCCCCGTTGACAGGTCAGTTTCATACGTTCAGCCAATCCTCATGGCCCTGAAAAAATTCGCGGCCAGGCGACAATAAAAAGAGTGTTCTCAATGCACAGCGTATCATAGCAAATTCAGGGCATTTGAGCGATCCCGACGGCCTCTCTGGAAGCGGTTTTCAACATCTTGGTGCTGCCTGTCTCAGGGGATCTTCTGAAGTAATTTATTAAAAGAGCAGTAGTAGTTATAGAACCCATAAAAGCGTCGAAAACAGGAGATAGAAAGTTAATAAGTGCATAATATAAAACAACTTATGTCATATTATAGATAAGAATTTGATGTGGATAACTTGATCTCCCAATGTCATTTGCACGTGGAGTTCCTGTGGAGTAGCGACGTCTCAACAGCTTCCGACGATCCCCGTTCTCAAATTAACTCGTTTTAAGAACGCGTTATCCACGACAAGTAACGAGTTTTCCACACTCTCCAAGGCTCCCGATAG
>JBGSVC010000269.1:0-2841 GCA_041753175.1 Planctomycetaceae bacterium | reverse complement strand
GTAAATCAGGACGTGGCTGCAGGAAGTTCTCAAAGTCGGCGGCACTCCACACCAGATTCTCACCAGCGCCATTCACGCGAAGCAAATCGCTTCCGTCTCCGGGCTTTGTCATGCCCAGCCAGCGTGTGTAATCGGCGAGTTCCTCACCCGGTTGTTGCGCAAACAGACTGTATGCAATTCGCACGGTGAGGTGCCCATCTTCATCGAGCTTCTTGACCACGGAATAATCTTCGGGATAATTCTGCCCACCTCCACCAGCATCGGACACGCTGGTCACACCAAAGCGATTGAGTTCGCGCAAATAATGACGTGTGGAGTTGAGTTGGTCTTCTGGTGAAAGTTTCGGAGCGTTGGCGATCGTTGAGTAGAGGATTAATGCGCTTGGTTCTGCGATCAACATCCCCGTAGGATTGCCCTTTGAGTCGCGGGCAATCATGCCACCGGGAGGATTCGGCGTGTCGCGACCAAAGCCGAGCACGCGTAAAGCCGCCTGATTCAGCAGAGCGGAATCGTAGAGGTGGAGGAGAAACACAGGTGTGTGAGGGGCCGCTTTGTTGATCTCATCAATTGATGGCATTCGACCCTCTTTGAACTGGAACTCGTTCCAGCCGCCGATGACCCGCACCCACTGTGGCGGCGGCGTATTGTCAGCCTGTTGCTTTAGCTGTTCCAACGCCAGCGACAGACTCGGGACACCATCCCAGCGTAGTTCCAGGTTATAGAACAGTCCCGCTCGAATGACGTGCAAGTGAGAATCGTTCAAACCGGGAATGACTCGACGTTTATTGAGATCGATCTTCTGCGTAGACGGTACGGCGAGCGCGAGGATCTCATCGTTGGTACCAATCGCCAAGACGTTTCCGTCTTTGATCGCGATCGCTTCGACCTGAGGTTTGTCAGCAGTCTGGGTTGTGATTCTGCCATTATGTAAGATGAGTTGTGCAGGCATCGTTATTTCCAATAAATGTGATAGGTTTTAATTTGGTGTTAGTCACTTATGATTCGAAGCAACAAGCCATCCGGAGAAATGCTTCGTAAGGAGTGGCATCACGACCCAGGCAAGCGTGATGACGACGAAAACGTTGACGATCGCGACGACCATAAGTTGAGGGAGTGAACTGAGGAACTGAGGCAGTACGTTCGACCAGAGCAAGACTGATGGAAAGACGCCCAGCCAAGTGATGATCGCCATTTTCCAGCGAGGAGGTCCTTGTTCCGAGTCTTGAAAGAAGGCTTCCAATCCATGTAGCCGTCGAACGATCGAGTCTCCGACCACGAGATCGGAGACCCTCCGTTGCCACTGATGGAAGATCTCCGAATCGTAGAATCGGCGACTTGCCTCTTCGCTGTCAAAAGATCGAAGGATGCCGTACTCGCATCCGTTACTTCCCGGAACTGGCTCGATCAGATGCACGCCAGTGGTACCTGGCACACCCAACGACTCACGGGCAAACTCACGCAAAGCATTCTCGAACTCTGCTGTGCACTCCTGTTTAACTTGTCGCGTTACAGCAAAGTGAACCGGCTTCATTGATGACCCCATTTGAACGTTTGAGTGCTGTGCGTTCGAATCGACGGCAATTACTTTAAAATCTTGCGTGCCGGAGGGGCTTTATGAACCATCGTGTAGGCGTACTCGATTCCCACGCCGTACCCGCCACCATGGTCACGGAAGATATTCATCAATGCGTCATAATGCGTCTTATCGACCCAGTCGCGCTGGAATTCGAGCACCGTGGCGACAGTAGTCATTCGCACCGCTCCGGCCTGAACCATTCGCGACAATGCCGCTTCATGAGCAGCCAGTGACGTACCGGCACAGGCATCATCCACGACATAGATGTTGTAGCCTTCCTCCAGCATGTTTAGCGTCGGCCAAGTGATGCAGACCTCCGTCCAGAGTCCGGACAGAATGATGTTCTTCTTGCCAGTCGCCTTGATGGCATCGCGAAACGCTTGTGTGTCCCATGAATTCATGCCGGTTCGTTAAATCGGCCTTTGGTCGGGGAAAATATCCAGCAGTTGCGGCCATGTTTGCCCGCTGAACGACTCCGTTTCGACGGTCGTAATGATGGTCGGAACGCCAAACTCCTTTGCCCCTTTGGCGAGCATCAGAACATTATTAATTAGCAGTTGCCGATCGATGCCGCTGGCGACACCAAAAGACATCTGAGGCTGAAGGTCGATAAAAGCGAGGGTGCAGTTGTCTTTTGTGAGCAAGCCACCATCGGTGTCTGAAAGAATGTTCGGCATGGTATTGTTCCTGTTGTGTGTTTTAGACTCTTGGTTGGTTTGGGAGGCTGCACGTTTGCTACGCATGCTAAGCCGAATGAATGACATGAATGATCAGAGGACAATAGATAGAACATGGGCTTGTCCCCTGATCCGTACAGATTAAGAACTACTTTCGCGTTGGCGATGTTTTCGTACAACCAATCAATTTCATTGGTGTTGCGATTAGACTTCAATCGGTTCTCTGCTGACGTTTTGAAAACTTGCGGACTGTCTGGGTGTTGAACCAAGCAGCTGCATTTCCCAAGCGTATGCGACCCCGCTAGCGCCTCCGTGTTCCAGAATGACCTCGACTACGCCAGCGAGTGAAGATTCTCGTGCCCAGTCCCGTTGCCATTCAGACATCACAGCCAACCAGGTGATCGGCACCGCGCCGGCTTGAATCATGCGACGAACGGCCATTTCGTGGGCTTCGGGAGAGACACCACCAGAAGCGTCCGTGACGAAGTAGACCTCATAGTCGTCCCCTAAAGCCTGGATCACGGGCATCGCAAGACAGATCTCTGTCCACAGGGCCGCCACAATCAGCTTCTTTCGCCCAGTCTTCTC
>JBGSVC010000268.1:0-7075 GCA_041753175.1 Planctomycetaceae bacterium | reverse complement strand
CATGTTCCGTGAGATTTTGCAAAAGGAAGATCGTGCCTCGTTTTTGAAACTGTTGGAGCGTTTTGATGCCCCCGACAACGATCTGTTATTAAGTTTCATCCGACTCGATCTCAAAGCTTCTGAACTCTCGCAAACAGATTTTTTAACTCTCTGGAAACCGTTGTTTATTCGCACGCTTTCGACCAAGTCTGTGCATCGCTATGAATCCATTTCTAGCAACATGCTTTCAAAGCGGAAACTTAAATGGAAGGATCTCATTAATTCAATGGCCGAGGATTTGAGATCCGCAGGCATTGTCGAACTGACTTTCGATCATCCACATCAGACAACGCTCAATTTAATGGAGAGACAATCGTTCTTTCTGGTGGATGATAATGGCCTTGTGCATTTAATCAGCGTGCAGAACATCATTCACCCCAGCAACAGTCATTTCCAGGCGAGTCTTGAAATTCGGTCAGGAGGTTCAGGAGGGAGCAGCTTTACCTCCAGGAGCGTTTCCATGAACGACTTGAAAGCAGAAAATAATTATGGCCAACCCAATTATGATATCCGTGTTCTTTTGGAGCGCCCGGATACAACTACGACCACATTTGAAACAAAAATCGAGGTCAAAAAAAATAACCGCTAAGAAGACTCTTCACTTCTCATCACGCCGATGACTGATGCAGACGAACTACCACGATGTCCCCACAAACCTGTTCATCCTGCTCAGCCGAACGCCTCGTCTCGACATTGAACACCTCTGCACGATTTCAGTTCTTTCAATGACTCGGCCCATAAAAAAACCTCCGAAGGGGCGAACCTTTGGAGGTTTTTTGTGGAGACATCCCAGTGTGGCTCTGATTCACATCGGTTTGACTCTGGTTTCGTATGACTTACTACGTCACAGCGATTCCCGAATGTTGGTTAAAATCTCCTTGGATTTTAAAATTCCTGAAATTTCGTCCAACTTGGTCCCTTCATACTCAATCCCGCAGAACCCGTGATAGCCGAATTCCAACACCGTAGACATCAGTGTTTTGAGATTCAATCGTCGACCATCGCGACCGTCAACGGTTGTCAGGGGTTGGTCATCAAAATCATAAGTCTTGACGCTAATTGCTTTTGCAAACGGCATCAGCTCCCGGACACCCAACTCATGGTCATACACGACCTTCTCTTTTCGATCGACAACAAAGTTGCCAAAATCGGGCAATGTGCCGCACCGTGGATGATCGACGGCCCTCATGACACTGTACAGCCATGCGCCATTGGAAGACAGCCCACCGTGATTCTCAACCAACACGTTGATTCCCTGGGTGTCGGCATATTCTGACAACATTCTCAATCCGTCGGCTGCGCGTTGCATTTGCTCCAGATAGCTTCCACTACTGCCGGCATTGACGCGGATCGAATGACATCCCAGAAACTTGGCTGCGTCAACCCATTTTTTATGGTTATCAACCGTCTTCTGACGATCTGCCTCCTTGGCTGCCCCAATTTGACCTTCCCCATCAATCATGATCAACACGCTGGTAACGCCGTGATCTTCCGCGATCTGTTTCATCTGGCCCAAATAGCTTTCGTCCTGGGCTTTGTCTTTGAAAAAAGAGTTCACGTATTCAACGCCATCGATGCCAAATTTCTCGCGAGCCATCTTGGCAAAATCGAGATTGTCGATTTCCTTTTTCTGCAACGCCCGGTGCAGCGACCACTGTGCCAGCGAAATCTTAAACGGCATCTCCTTGACCGCACTCATCGCCAGGCCACGTGTCGTTAGTCCGGTCGACAAACTTGCCATCCCGACACCCGCTGCCGTCAAAAATCCACGTCGATTCATTGAAAACATGATTCGTGTTCCTCTTCAAGGGAATGATTCAATAGTGGTAGTAACTCACTGACATATCAATAGTCTCAAATAACAACGAAAAAAGCCATCGGCAAGCGAAAATTATCGCAAGTAAACTTCAGATCCCGAAATCGATATGGACGCAGCTTTCAGCCGTACCGCATCCGCGTCGACGGCAAAAAGAGGACTGATCTCAACAGCACATCCCTCCGGCACCGTCACCCCGGCTTCTTCCAGCCACAACCGATGCAACGCCAACAACGCCTCACGAGATGTTTGGGGCGAATCTTGTCCTTCTGCGTTTTTGACAGGGTTGAATTCACGTGCGCGGTCGGCTTCAACCACCAGCGCCTCACGAGCCATCGGCAGCGCATCGAAAATAAACCGCTCAAACTTAAACGCATTGGGCGCTGACGGCGACACAAGCTTTCCACCTTCATTCACATGAGGCACTTTCTTATGCGCAACATGGTATGGCAGTTGATGCTCGCCGTGGGTGATCTGAACTAAAAAATCGACGCTGAAAACATGGATCGCCATATTCCCCGCCCAATATTTGAGCTGTCCCTGAGCATCTCGTTGCTCGGCAACCTCTGTAGGCATGTCGCTGTATTCGATGATTTCTGTTTTCCCGTCGACACAGGCCAGCACCCCCATCTTCTCGTCAGCACTTCGCTTGGCCGCGACCTTTGTCGTAGCTTCGGATTTCTTCAAGGCATGAAATCCAATCAAGGCAGGCTCACAGATAATCGCCGTCGGGTTGTCGACTTGATGATAATACAAATACTCGATCCCGCTGGCCTTAAGCTGATCGAAGATACCCGACTTCGACATCGCATTGAGAATGCCGCCGTGTCCATCCGGGCTGCGAACAAGTCCCAGATCCTCACCTAACAACAACGCACCTGTCTGATCGTCGACGGCGGGCATCGTCCCTTGTTTGAACAGTTTGACGGTGTCGGGATCGACCCCAAAATAATTGTGTTCGTTGAGGAAGTTAGCAGTCGGGCCATCAGTGGCGTCGCTGGTCATGATGAAATACGGAATCACCACGCCGGCCTGTTGCCGACGAGCCTTGAGCTGTTCAAAAAAGATTTGAAACAACGTCGCCCCGGAAACCGGTCCAATCGGAAACATCCCCTTGGGATGATCAAACCCCAACCGAGTTCCTTGACCACCCGCGACCAGCACTGCCGCCACTTTTCCAGCCTTGAGCAATTCCAGACCTTTGGCATGGGCAGCCCGCCATTGTTCCTGATCGGATGGACCGCGCGGTTGACGCACGACTGATTCCAGCTCACTCGCCCGAGCCGCTTTCGCCTGTGGAGAATCTTCCCCCTTTTCAGGTTGTTGCTTTTTTTGAAACAGACGGGAGATCAAACTCAGATCAATTTCTTGAAGCTGTTCAACCAGACTCGCCGGAACAGGTTGATTCAACCCTTCCAGTAAAGTCAGAAAATCCTGTTGGTGATGGGCCTTCAATTCCGAGACCAGTGAATCGGGCAAACCTGTCTTCGACATACTTTCCTCAATATCCTTCGTTTCAGTTGTCGATGAGAATTCGATATCACTTTTGGGAATCGTTTTGCAGAATGCAAGACCTCACTCCCACACGAACATTCTATTCAAGTTGGTCAATCCGAGTGGATTAAACTGCGGATTCATCCTACGAATCAGTCTTGACCGGGCAACCACAAGCCTCCGCCCGCGCCAGTCGCTGCCGCCGCCTGACTTTCAGGAGTCCATAGTCCTCCGCCGCCAAGCCCCTCACCATTCCCCGTCAGACTATCCCAGGGAGGAGTGACACCGACACTGCGCAGCAGCGTATCGAGATAACCCTTCAACTGAGGCAACTTCTTGATATAGGTCCGCTGAATGCGTTCCAGAAGTCCACGCAGATGAGGATCGCTGGGATCGTCCAGACGGAAAATCAATTCCCGCATTTCCCATTCCATCTCGGCTTCAAAATGTTTGGGCTGGCTGGTCGCCCACTGTTTACCGTCCTGAATCCATTTCAGTGTCCCTTCTCGATCCTGCTCGCTGCGGGATAGATCCGTCAACTGATGCAGCAACTGTCCTTGATCGACTTGAGACAAAACCTCCGGACGCTGCATGGTTTCCATCAACACCCGCTTGATGACATCATGATGTCGCATCAACATCGCACGTTTGAAGATTCTCTTGAGTTGATCGTCACTCAAACTACCAAAATCAAGCTGCCAGATCTTCATGAAGCTGAACGTGTTAATCTCTGTCTGAGCCGTGACCGGTTTCAGTTCAACCCGGGGCAACTTCAGCTTCTCTGAAATACTGCTCAAATCCGTCACCAGACCTGCAGCATTGATATAGGCATCGAGTACAACCAGAGCCGCCTGACGTCTCCCCTCGGTCCCGTCCATTTCGGTAAGCTCAGCCGGCGACTTCCCCTCCAGCGCCGATTGTGGCGTCGTCAACCAGGTCGACTTAATATACTGATCCAGATAATCTTTCTCCGCCGACAAACGCACGACCCCCGGCGTCTTCTTCGAGAAAAACCCATTCCGACGCATGCCACTGAAAATCGACGGCGTACTTTCAGTATGACGTTGCGTCATGCTCACAGGAATGAGTGTGACCAACTCCCCGGCTGACTGGCCAATCAGCTCCAGGCATGTCTCCAGATCGGCACCCGCACGCGCACTGAGCGTCATCTCGGGCTTCAAGTGACACTCGCCATCGGCATCAATCAAAAAGACCGTTCCGATCGACGTAGGCAATTCACTCATCTGGTCGCCCGGCTTGTAATCAGATTCCGGACGCGACCGATCGAGCACATAGTATCCAGCCACGGGAGCATGATGATGACCACTCTCGGGAGGCGGAGGAAGTTCCATCCGCACAAGTCGCGACTGCTGGTCAAACCTGGAGAGCAATCGCGATAGATGCTCCACTTCATAAACGGGAGCCACGACTTCCTGGCCTTCAGTCATCTCACGCAACATCAAAATCTGAGCCAGCACTTCGCATTCAAGTGCTTTCTCGTCATCAGATCCCTGATATCGTTGAGCAGCAGCACGGAAGGCTTCGGCTGGAATCGTTTCGCGGGCATCCCACGCAGACAACAATGCCTTATTCTGCCACAATGAGGCGCTCTCTGGATGCGATTCCAGAAGTTTTTCAATCCCCACCAATGCCTCTTCGAAAAATCCGAACTGAGACAACTGCATCGCTTTGCGATACTCTCCCTCTTCTTCAGCCCCATTGGGAGAAAACGCATCAAGCACATGCACCCCGCGGAGCGGAAACGGCACGCTCGACTCCCCTTCAATCTCGAGCATTTTCATGAACAGATCCTGGCGGGATTCATCAGGTGCAAAACGCATCGCCAGCGCCAAATGCTGACGGGCTGATAGTTCCTGATTCTCTTCCCACAACTGCTCGGAAACACTCGTCAACAGCCAACACAGAATGTGGCCATGTGTTTTTGCTCCCTTCTGAATCGCCTGATGCAACGCCTTTTTGGCGACCTGAAACCCCCCCAGATGGAACAGCGACATCGCCATCAAACAGCGCGCCCCACCATCCCCCGGCTCCAGCTTCAAGTAGTCATCCAACAAATGAATGCAGTCTTCAAATCGCTGAATGCTGATCAGAATTGAGGCCAGATTGTTGACGACCCACGAACGACGGGGGTGGTCTTCATGCAACTTTTCCAGAATCTTCATGGCCGGTTTGATCTGTTGATTCTGCAACAGAGTCCCGACTTTTTCCATCTCGACAGTAATGTCCATGCAACAGAATTTGTGCTTTTTGCCTGACTGACACGGACACGACGAATAAGGATCTATGGCCATAATTAACAAACACCTTTCACGAAGTATTTCAAACAACTGCAGAGTGTGGAATTGTTTCACCATCAGTAAGGAGGATGCCTCCAGCCACAACACGCATTCGACTTCTTGTTAGCCGACGGAAAAAAATGTCAGCCGATGGCGATTGTGCGTGGACTTACTGATTGTTTCCTGGTGGTCACCATGCGCATGCATGGTCTATCCCCACACCCCCTATGATTTCGTAGTGATGATTGCAATGATTTCTACTTGATTTGGATCTGTGTCGAAAAGTCGCCTGCCATCAGCGCGCACTTATAGACATCAAACCAGAATTGCACCTAATCAGACCACCTCATCGTAATCAATTTGCGGCCAGGAAGATAGTTCTGACCCTCAACAGCGTTTCGGGCAATCCGGAAATTCTCCGGAATTCAGCAGTTAATGACGAACCCTGGCAGTTGACAGTTCAATTGAGCAAACGGTCAATTGACACCGGGCACAATGATTTTTTCGCCGTCAACATAACTCTCGGGAGGCAACCCCAGGTAGTCCGCCAGTTCCCGGAATGAGAGTTGTGTGTTGACCATATATTTCAAGCCCGCGCTTCCACCAGAGAAGGAACTACTACTGGATTTCGGGGGGAGCTTTTTCTCCAATTTTGAAAACCGATCAGCCAACTCTCCGGCAGGGCAATCAAGCACATATTGCTTCTCATTCTCGGCTGGTTTCGGAAAAGAAGCTCGATCTAAAAATGTCATTGGTCTGGGTGTGGGAGAACCGGGAGTGGCATGCGGCGTAAACTGATCGGGCATGAATTGATCAGGCATTGACTGACCTGAAGTTGAACTGGACGAGGACCGACCGGGAATGACAGTGATTTTAGAAGCATCCGGCCCGCCCTGAGTATGCACCGGTGACTGGCCATAATACGGGTTTTCCTTGGGGAAAAGCTTCTCGCGTTCTTCCATATCAGTTCTGCCGAAACTGGAATACAAATCCTTACTTTCCAGACTCCTCCAGTTCATTTTCATATCATCGATGATGGTCGCCATGGAGGGGGTCAACTTCGTCTGGCGATCAATATTGCTTGACGCAAAATCGAGATAGCCCAGATACAGACCTAAAAGATCATGAATTTCCTTGAGATCCGTTTTGAGAGTCTTATGCTCGGCCTGCTGGGTGCAAAATTCCTTCTTGAAGGTTAAAAATTCCTGATCATACTTCTGAATGGCATTCGGAATCGAACTCGCGTTGTTCGATGCAATCGCGCTGGCAATGATGCCGCAAAACTGCCGGGTTTTCTGAACAAAATCACCGTAAAATTCTTCATGTGGCTGGTAGGTCGGGGGGATTCTCTTATGGGCTAATCCGAAATAGTTCGACCACGGTGAGTCCAGATGTCGGATGATGTCCAAGACCCATTGAATGTCTTCGC
>JBGSVC010000267.1:0-11524 GCA_041753175.1 Planctomycetaceae bacterium | reverse complement strand
TCGATCACTGTTCCATCGGGTGTCGTCACTGCAACGAATGCAAACAAACTGTTGAGAATGCCACGGACATGATTCTCACTGCGTTTGAGTAACTCCTCATGACGTTTTCGCTCGGTGATATCCAGATTCACCCCCATGAGTCGCTCTGGCTTGCCGCGCTCATCACAAATCGTGACCCCCTGGCCCCTCATCCAGATCAGTTCGTTTGCCGACTTTTGAAATCGAAACTCGCAGTCATATTTCCCCTGACCACTTAACGAAACCTCCACAGCATCTTTAACTTTCAGCAAGTCATCGGGATGCACCCGTTTGAAAAACTCTTCACTTTTCACCATGCTGTCTGGCGTTTTTAGGCCAGTGATGTCTTGCTCGATCTCATCAAAGAAAACCAGATCACTGGAAAGGTTCCATTCATAAGTTCCAGTATGCGCCGACTCTAGGGCCAATCTCAATCGTTCTTTCTTGACCATCAGCCGCGCCGTCAATTCCTCTTTGGCAGTGATCTCCTGAGAAAGTTGTCTAGTAACCTCATTGAGTTCGGCAGTTCTCTGGGAAATGATCTGCTCCAACTCCTCTGGACTGCGAAACGTCATCAACTTTGGCAAGACGCCAAACAATGCCACCGCAGTCCCCACCGAAACACTCGCAGTGATCAACTTCAAGACTCCAGCGAGTCGATACAACGGAACCCAAAAAATGATCGCTTCCATCAAATGCGTTAGACCACACGCAAAGATAAAGATCACGAACAACAACAGGATGCGTGGAAATGGAACCTCAGGCCGCTTTTGTAAAAACGCTGCAATCACAAACGGAATCGCCGTGTAGGCAGCAAAGATAAACAGATCCGAAAGGATGTGCATCCAGCCCCAATAAGGATCCTGACTCCACGCAACGCCACACTGCCAGCGAGCAGGAAATCCAGTCGTATCAAATAGAGAAAACAACCAATCCATGAACTCATTCTCAATGTTAGAGCGTGTGACCAAAGAAGCCCCATTATGAAGATATATCACGGAATTACAATTCGTAAGTTCTCTGTCCTCAACATTGACGGAAGACACCCATAGCCAACTCCAAGCATTTCACGTTTCGAAGGAATTATTGAAACGTCAAAACCATATTCGAACCTCTTTCTCTGCGCGATCTGCTTTCAATTACAACATTTGCTCAATCGCAAGTGCTCGATCAGCGGCCAATCATTAATTCCAGATCTTAAGCTTTGTCGTCAATTAGTCCTCTTTCATGCATCGCTCATTCACGGCATTGAAAATGCTAGCTCTTCATCCTGCTCAAATAACTCTGTAACTATTGTTAAAGGACGTTCTATGGCTGAAGCGGTGATGGAGCAAGTGCAGGCAATGGGAGCCGTTGTGCTCGAATCAGGAGTTTCATTTCGCGTCTGGGCACCCAATGCCCAATTTGTCAGTGTCGTAGGGACATTCAATAATTGGGACGAACTAGCCAATCCACTCGAACAATCTGACGACGGAAAATGGTCACTGATCGTTCCAGAAGCAAGAATCGGTGACGAATACCGCTACCTCATTCGCAACGCCGACAAAAAAATCTCTCGGATCGATCCGTACACCCGTCAAGTGACAAACTCAGTTGGCAACGGCGTGATTGCTAACCTGACTTTCGACTGGAGCCAGGATACCTTTCAACTTCCTCCCATTAACGAACTCGTTATTTACGAAATGCACATTGGGACATTCGGTAAATCCGAAGACGACGGCATGCCCTCCACATTCCAATCTGCCATTGCAGACCTCGACTATCTCCAAAAATTGGGCATCAATTGCATCGAAATTATGCCGATCGCGGAATTCGCAGGTGATTATTCGTGGGGCTACAATCCGGCTCACCTCTTTGCTGTTGAAACGGCCTACGGTGGACCCCAGGCATTTCAAGACTTCATCATTGAAGCTCACCGTCGAGGTATTGGCGTCATTCTGGATGTGGTCTACAACCATTTTGGACCCAGCGATATTGACCTATGGCAATTTGATGGATGGTCTGAAAATGGTATGGGCGGCATCTATTTCTATAATGACTGGAGAGCCGAAACACCTTGGGGACAGACTCGACCTGACTACGGTCGCCACGAAGTTCGACAGATGATTTACGAGAACGCCCGCATGTGGCTCGAAGAGTATCATGTGGATGGCTTGCGCATGGACATGACATTATTCATCCGTCACGTCAGCGGCAGCGGAGATCCCGGGCAGGAACTCCCCGATGGCTGGAGCTTGATTCAATGGATCAATAAAGATCTCCATGAGATGTTTCCTGGAAAAATCACCATCGCAGAAGATCTCCAAAATAACGACTTTTTAACCAAACCAGTCAATCAGGGCGGGGCAGGGTACTCGGCTCAATGGGACGCCCGCTTTGTTCACCCCATCAGAGAAGTCGCCATCATTCCTGAAGACGACGATCGCAACATGGACGCTATCAAAAATGCGTTACTGGCCAATTACAATCTCAATCCTTTTCAGCGAGTGATCTACACCGAGTCTCACGATGAAGTCGCCAATGGCAAAGCGCGTGTGACTTCCGAAGTCATGGTTGACGATCCTCAAAACTATTTCGCATTAAAACGATCGACGCTGGCTGCAGGACTCGTCTTCACTGCTCCTGGTATTCCCATGATCTTTCAAGGACAAGAATTCCTGGAAGACGAATGGTTTCGTGATAACATCCCTCTGGATTGGGACAAAGCAGAAAACTATCCCGGAATCATTCAGATGTATCGAGATCTGATCTCTTTACGACTCAACCATCAGGGCCAAAGCAAGGGACTCATTGGTTCTGGAATTGAGATTCTGCATCAAGACAACGATCAAAAGACAATGGCCTTTCATCGTTGGTATGAACACGGCCAGGGTGATGATGTGGTGGTTGTTCTCAACTTTAAAAACAAAGTTGCAGAAGTCCCCCTGCGAATGCCAACTCACGGTCATTGGAAGTGCCTCTTCAACAGCGATGCCAAGGTCTACAGCAAAAAGTTTCCCGGAACCCATGTTGAAGATGTTCTGCTTGACTCTCAGCAAACCGCTGAACCTCAAACAACACTGTCGATCGGCCCTTACACAATGCTGGTTTTCGGCTGGCATCTCGACCAGTAAGTCGGTCACTCTCGGCGATAGCCCGTTGACTCTTCAACAGGGAAAATCAGCTTCGGATGCGCAGTGTAAGCTGCGCATTTTTTTTTGCCACGAAGACCTAATGAAACAATTTCGCCTTCTGCATGCTCAACTGAGAGTGAATCACGAATCATACGTTCCGACCATACAACAAGTTTCCCCAAGCGCTTTCGCATAACACACTGACGGATCAGACAACAGTCATCTGGATAACCAAACAACAATCTCGCTGTTATGCACTCAACAACGCCTCCAAACTAGGTGGCATGCCATTTGCGTCTCTTCGAGTTACCTTCAACACGAACTCAAATAAGGAGCATAACCATGACCGTTGAAACAAAATTCGATCTCTCAGCCGATACGATCGCCACACTTCAGGAACTCATTCGCATTAATATCGATAGCCATGACAACCTGATTTACGCGTCTCAAAAAATCGAAGATATGAATATTGCCAGCCTCTTCGAAAGAGTGGCGAACGAGCGTGATATTCAAGCAAAAGATCTCAGCAAATACGTAGCACTCAATGCTGAAGATCCTAAAAGCGAAGGTTCTTACTACGCTTCATTTCAGCGAACAATGCTGTCAATTCGAGAAGCGTTAACCTCAAACAACAATTACACCGTCTTGGCAGAAGCTGAAAAATGCGAAGACGTCATCAAACATGCCTACGAAGGTGCCTTAAAAGACATCCCAGGAAGTGCCATGAATGCCATCCTGACTCAGCAGTATTCCCAAGTGAAACAAGCGCATGACCATATCCGTGACCTCAGGGATACTTATAAAAACGATTAATCTGTGATACGGCTAAACCGTGTCAACGACCAAATGATTGTCATTTTCGACAATCAGATCACTTACCTAGCTTCAAAGGAGTTTCTATGAAAACGCTCATCACAACACTTGCCATCTCTTGTTTTATGTTGACAACCTCACTGGTGGCAGGCGATAAAAATTCGCATGCCAATAAAGACATGAGCATCCGCGCCTCAAAAATCATGGGCATGGAAGTTCACAATATGCAGGATGAGAGCCTCGGAACAGTCAACGATATTGTCGTCGATGTTGAATCAGGAAAAATTGAGTACCTTGCGATCGCCCATGGTGGAGTTCTTGGCGTAGGTGATAAACTGTTCGCCGTGCCGATGAGTGCTCTGGCCTGTCAGTACGACACCGAAAATGAAACTCACACGTTAATCCTCGATGTCTCATCAAAGAAATTTGAGAATGCTCCCGGTTTTAACCAGGATCAGTGGCCAGACACTGCCAATGACAAAGAATGGAAAAAAGCTGTCAACGATTTCTATGTCAAAACCAATAAGAAAATTCCTGTCGATAAATAATCGACCTCGCTAATTTCTTGTTGTACGAAATGAAACATGCCTGATGCTCTTAACAGCATCAGGCATGTTCTTTGCGCATCGTGAAGAGCCCCAAAATTGTCACCTCAGCCTTCTTGCCCATATCGCTTCAGCTTTTCTCGCAGTGTCTGCCGATGAATTCCCAACACGCTCGCCGCTTCTCCGCGATTGCCCTTGGTCAATTCAAGTGCTTGTTCAAATAACACAGGCTCAACTTGTTGCATAAACTCGTCAAACAACCCGGAAAGATCGCTGCTAGATTCTCCACGACCAATTTGTTCATTCCACCACGACTTGACTGCCGAACTCAGCAACTCCGATGATGTGACTTCTAAATGCTGGCGTTTCATCGGCGGAGGAAACGAATGAGGGCCAATTGTGCCCGAACGCGTCAGGATGACAGCATGTTCAATGACGTTCTTCAATTCTCGAACGTTGCCCACCCACTCTCGACTAACAAGCTCCCGCATCGCCTCTTCTGAGAGCCTCATCTGATCATCGATTTGTCTTACGAAATGCTCAGCCAACAGACCAATGTCCCCGCGCCGCTCGCGCAACGCTGGCAATTCGATTCGAAAGACATTAAGTCGGTGAAACAGGTCCTCACGAAATCGCCCCTCTTGCATGAACGTTTCAAGCGAACGATTCGTGGCGGCAATCAGACGAAAATCAGATCGCTTCGCCTGATTGCTCCCCACAGGTGTAATCATTTTTGACTCTAACACGCGCAACAACTTAACCTGTAGAGTCTGCGAAACATCGCCAATTTCGTCCAGAAAAATCGTGCCCCCATCGGCAGTTTCAAACATTCCCACCCGTTTCTCGTCAGCTCCGGTATAAGCTCCCCGAACGTGGCCAAATAATTCACTTTCCACAAGATTGTCATTCATCGCCGGCAGACAGGTCGCCACAAATGGACCACCCGCACGTTGACTATAAGCATGAATTGCCTGCGCCACCAACTCTTTTCCCGTCCCACTCTCTCCAGTGATCAAGACCGGAACATCACGATCAGCAACCATCGCGATCCGCCTAAAAATCTGCTGCATCTCCGGCGTACGACCTAAGAGCAGTTGATCCCCATGCCCTTCATGCAGCGGAGTTGATTCCGTCTTTCTTGACGCAGGCTCCATCGCCCGCCCGATCACCGTCATCGCCTGATCAAGATCAAACGGCTTGACTAGATACTCAAATGCTCCCTGATGAATGGCTCTGACAGCAGTCTCCAGATTTCCGAAGGCCGTTATAATAACCACTGGAGCGTTGGATATCCCGGCCTTTAATTGCTCCAGGGCACACAGTCCATCCAGGCCTGGCAAACGAATATCCATCACGATCACATCCGGTTGCTTCTCTCGAACCAGACCAAGTGCCGCTTCTGCGCTGGCTGTCGTCGTCACGGCATGCCCTTCACTCAACAAGGCCTGCTCCAACGTCCAACAGATCGTTGGTTCATCATCGACGATTAAGACATGACTCACCTCATCACCTCATTATGATACAGTTCTGTTTCCAACGTCACCTCATCAGATAACTCTTCCTGATAAGGAAACTGCAATCTGAAAACCGTCAGTTCCCCACGTCGCTCCATCGTAATGCTTCCGGCATTGTCTTCCAACGCCCGTCGAGCCATCGCCAGCCCCAGACCAACACCTTCCGGCTTGGTAGTAAAAAATGGCTGAAATATTGATTCTGAAATCTCATCGCAGATACCAGGCCCATTATCAATAATTTCCAGAACGACGTTTCCATCCGTGACTTCGCAACCAAGTCCCACCTCTCCTCCTGGCCCACAGGCATCCATCGCATTAAGCATGACATTCAACAAGGCACTCCGCACTGCATCCGCATCATCCACCAGACCCGGAAAACTTGTCGACCTACAGACAAATTCTATTTGACGATGTGCAAAAATCGGCAACGTTAATCCGATGACATCGTCGACGATCACCTTGAGCTTCTCGCGAAACCGAGGCTCACTCTCGCCTCGCGATAAGCGTAGCAACGATTTGATCTGCTCTTCGGTCATTCTTAATTGACGCAGCGCCACCCCCAAAGCCTCATCATCCCTCTTCTCACAACGACGCTCATGCAACTGAATGGAGATGCGTGCTCCAGTCAGGGCATTTCGCAACTGATGAGCTAATCCTCCGACGAGTTGTGAAATCAAACGTGATCGTTCTCCCTCACGGGCTGTCCGCAGCGACTGGGCAATAATCCCAGCCATCTGGTTGACCGCACAGGACAGATCAATCAGTTCGTCATCACCGTCTCGGACATTCGTAGGGGTATAATCTCCTCCAGCAATCCGCGCCACATGTTGATGCGTCAACTGGACCCGGCCAGAAATACGACCCGAGACCCAGGTAGATATCAATACCGTCGCCACCAACAGGCAGCAACCGGCAAACAGCGGCGGTGCAACCGCCTCCCAGCGTGCGATATGCCATTTCGTTTCCGGATACAAAATCATCACGCTCGAGGGAGGAACACTCTGAAGTCGCCGGCTGATCCCCGAAAAATAACGCTGCCCCTGAATCGTCATCAAACGCTCAAACGACAACGCACTTCGTCCCAGTTCGTTTCCATGGTTAATCACGAGCACTTCTTGATCTTCTGATCTCAACGTCAATGTCGAACTCACTATTTCCTGATCCGAAATGACCACAAAATCTCCACCCGAAAGAGATTTTAGCTGTTCGAGAATCTGACGTGATAACGGAAAATTTGTCTCTTCCAATGTTTGTTGAACCTCTGCAACGCGTGTCTGAATCTCCCCTTTTGCCTGCACCACCGCCAACCACGACATCACGCCCCCCACAACGCCCACTGTCGCCAATTGCAACCCGACAAAGGGGACCAGGATCTGATATCGAATGGGCCATCTCATTTAAATTGCTCTTTGTTGCTCACAACGCGCTCAGACTGTTTTGCTCGTTAACTCACGCTCCATTCAAGAAACTACTATACGCCATGACTATGCTCTTTTCGAGACCATCTGCGGACGTCATTTCCAATCACACCCCACATCCCCCGCCCGCTCACCGCCTTGCTGCCCGCTTACAGTCTCTCCGCTCGACTTCAACACTCTCCCTGTTATGATAACAGTGTCATTTTCGAAGTCGGTGATCGTCAGACGTCCTCTCAGACGATCACAGTCACAAATCCCTTAAAAAGCACTCGTTCCACAAGGATAATTCTCATGGTTAAAACAGCATCCACCATGTTACCGCTCGGCAGTCAGGCTCCTGACTTTGAACTTCAAAATACCGATGGCAGCAAATTCTCGCTCAAGTCGTTGACACCCGATCAGCCGTTACTCGTGATTTTCATGTGCAATCACTGCCCCTTCGTTATCCACCTTCGCACACATCTGGTGGACTTTATCAAGAAGTATCAAGCCAAAGGCCTCAATGTTGTCGCCATCAGTTCCAACGATGTCGCTTCCTACCCGGCTGACTCCCTCGAACGCATGCGCGAAGACTCTGAAAAGTTCTCGTACACATTTCCCTATCTCTACGACGAAACACAATCCGTCGCCAAAGCCTATAAGGCGGCCTGTACCCCGGATTTCTTCCTCTTTGACAAACAGCAACGACTCGTCTACCGCGGACAATACGACGACTCTCGCCCCAGCAATGGCATCCCTGTCACCGGCGCAGATCTGGCCGCGGCCTGCGATGCTGTCCTCTCAGGGCAAACCGTCCCGACGCAGCAACGTCCCAGCATTGGTTGCAACATCAAATGGAAACAGGGGAACGCTCCCGACTACTTCACCGGCGTTTCCGCTGTTTAATTTCCCGCGTCTTCATCACCTTCTGTCTCACTCTGATCGCCATTCGGGAAACCGGCGTTCCGGTTCTGGAATATCGGTCGCCGCTCGAATCACATCGACCAGACATGTATAAGCATCTCCCGGCAACAACGAGACATCCAATCGACTCTCTCTGGGAAGCTCTTCATAGCTCACCGCAAGCGGACTAACTTTAAGTTTCTGTTCCAGGTTCCAGGCGATCAGATGAAACGGAGCCCATTCTCGATCATCGCTTTCCATATCTCGCGTTTCAACTTCAATTCGCGATTCAAAATTTTCAACA
Source organism: Planctomycetaceae bacterium (assembly GCA_041753175.1). Lineage (GTDB taxonomy): Bacteria > Planctomycetota > Planctomycetia > Planctomycetales > Planctomycetaceae > SXPC01. Next base: position 2,917 of record JBGSVC010000267.1, on the reverse strand, counting down.
AGGTGCGCACGCACATTATGCATCACGCTTGTCTGACTTCCCAGTAACAACATCCGCAAGGGCTGCTGTTCGAAATGCTGCAGCAATGCTCTGATCGAAAGCAGTCGCAGCGGATGAATCCACTCCGGACAAAGATCTGCAACCGGATCGAGCACGAATCGTCGATACCAGCAAGATGGATGAGGCACATTCAATCGCGACTCACAAATCACCTGCTCACCGTAAAAGATGAGATCCAGATCGATCGTCCGCGGTCCCCAATGCACACGTCGTTTCCTCTGAAGGTGTGTCTCAACATCAATTAACACCTCCAGCAGTTCAATCGCTTTTAAGCGCGTCTCAACCAGCACAGCCGCATTTAAAAAATCATCCCCAGCATTCGAGCCCACCGCGACCGTGCGAAATATTCGAGACTCCCGCAAAACCTGAATTCCCGGCGCGGCGTTGAGAAGTTGAGCAGCTCTTCGAAAATTCTCGACGACATCTCCAACATTTCCCCCGAACGCAATACAAGCCGTTTCCAACATGCTCATGGCAACTCTTTGAGTCATTCACGATTGGGATGTCGATCACATTAATCAACGCATCGCATCAGAATAACAAGTTTTTCACGAGTCGCGACGCAAAATGAGGATCGACTCCCAGCGATTTTCCGAGACCACCAACTCACGCATGTGCCACAGCCATCAAAAACGCCCCGTTGATGACCTTGGACTGAACAGGAAGGCCGTCTGTTCTTTTGAACGTATTTAACAGCTTCCAAAAGCGCCACAAAAAAACTGCTGAGCAACATGCATCATCCTGGCGTGTCAAGGACTTGAACAAATCCCACATAAAGAGAGCGTGATCTGGCGGCGCTCAGGGTGGGAAACACTTTCCGTTGACGTTCAAACGCCGCCACATAGACGCGGGATGCGTGCTAGAATCCATGTGCCTGGAGCTCAGTTTTTGTATTGCCCCACAACCCGCCGCTGGCAGCTCCTACCGAACTGATCGTCGCGATAATTCCCATCAGAATCATACTGAGCATCACCGCATACTCGACAGCCGTTGTGCCATCGTCGCTGCAGAGAAATCTCAAAATGCTGAGACCAAAACCGGCCATGGGAAACCTTTTTTGCGAACACATGATCAATCGAATCAAATCAAAAAGCCAACTCAAACGGCGTTCGATTTGTTATTTTGGAAGAGGTTATGATTGAACTCTCTTTAAAAAACTTAGCTTACAAATCAGATAAGGCAAACGATTTCCAACTCCTGCGATCTCTTTTCCTAAAAACATGTCCTTCACGCTGATTAAACATCACGGATCTATTCCGATTTGAAAACCAGTTTCAGGCGGTCTGTTGAGAATTTTCCTCGTCTCAGCTACAATCGTCGATTCTCATCCAGCCAAAAAAGAGATCACGATTTGCAGGTTCGTTGTAGTCATCACCACGAATTTTTCAAAAATGATGCTCTGGCTCAACGCTTGTGTTCATTTGAATATCTATTTTCAGTAAGGAGCCTTGAATGGCCAAAGAAGAGGCCATCGAAGTTGAAGGTGAAGTGGTGGAAGCCCTGGCCAACACCCAATTTCGTGTCAAATTGCAAAACGGCCACCAGGTTTTAGCACATGTGTCTGGAAAAATGCGCAAAAACTTTATCCGCATTGTCCCCGGAGATCGAGTCATCGTGGAAGTCTCTCCATATGACCTCAACCGAGGCCGGATCATCTTTCGTGAAAAATAGTCCCCTCGCTGTTTTCAGGGCTATTTCCCCACCCGTCCTCTCAACGGCAATCCACCGCCTGACTCAGACAGTCAATTCTGCATGAATCTTCCCGCGAGCCAAACGCCAGAAGTCTATCTGTTCACAGACGGTGCCTGCCGAGGCAATCCCGGTCCGGGAGGCTGGGCCTACATCCTCCGCCACCCCGCATCCGGTAAAGAACGCGAAGTCGCTGGCGGAAATCCTCAGACGACCAACAATCAGATGGAACTGCAGGCAGTCATTGAAGGTCTGGCCGCTCTTCAGCGTTCCACTCATGTCGAAGTCATCACCGACAGCACCTACGTCGCCAAAGGAGCCTCCGAATGGCTGCCGGGTTGGAAAAAAAATCAGTGGCGACGCAAAGAGGGCACCCAATGGAAACCCGTAAAAAACGTCGAATTCTGGCAAAAGCTCGATGAACTCCTCACGTTCCACAAAGTTCGCTTTAAAGTCATCAAAGGCCATGCAGGCCATGTTGAAAACGAACGCTGCGATGTTCTCGCAGTCGAGGCTGCCGAATTGGCCCGTCTCAAAGGTCGCTAACTGACAGTCGTTGTCTCCTTTTCAACGCACTTTCAAGCTCACAAGCGCCACAATCGCCAGCAGCGCAGACACAATCCAAAATCGCACAACGATCTTCATCTCATGGTGTCCGCCAAACAAAAAATGATTGTGTAATGGACTACACGCCAGCACTCGCTTTTTAGTGAATTTGTAACTTCCCACTTGCGCCATCACCGACAATGTCTCCACGACAAACACACCTCCAATCACCACCAATAACACTTCCTGTCGAATCACCAATGCCGTCAAACCCAAAAGCGCCCCCAAAGGCAACGATCCGGTATCTCCCATAAAGACAGACGCAGGATGCGCATTGAACCACAAAAATCCCAGACACCCCCCCACAAACGCCCCCATCACCACCGACAATTCTCCTGCGCCCACCACATGCACCACACTAAAATAGTCCGACAATATTCTATTGCCCGCAATATACGAGAGCACCGCCATCGCCAGACCTGAAAAAATCAAACACCCTGCGGCAAGTCCATCCAACCCATCCGTCAGATTCACACCGTTGGAACTTCCCGACAACACCAGCATCACCCAGGGAACAAACAACACACCCAGCGGTATGATCCATGTTCCAATCGGCCAGGTG
>JBGSVC010000266.1:0-8163 GCA_041753175.1 Planctomycetaceae bacterium | reverse complement strand
AAAGCAATCGATGCCTTTAAGCAATTCCGACCTGAGATGGGTTATTTGACTCCTCCGATTGATATGATTGTTTCCAACGAGACCGTTATCATCCTTTCCGATTTGCCCGGACTGACTGCAGAGCAAGTTGATTTGAGTCTGATCGGCAATGTCTTAACGATTCGTGCCACGACTCCCGAACTTGTCCTCAATGAAACAGACAAACTGCAATCGCGAGAACGTCCTGTGGGCAAAATTGAACGTTCGGTGCCATTGCCCGTTCCTGTAGACCCTGAGCACGTTGTCGCTGAAATGCGACATGGAACTCTGAAAGTGACCTTGCAGAAAGCAAGCAGTGCCAAATCCGTACAAATCGTTGTTCATGGCGAGGCTCCTGCTCAACCGGCTTACAATCAGCAATATTAAGTGAAGAAGGTCACCTCGTGTTTTTGTCTTTGAGCAAAAAGCGAATCTCGACTGACATAGCAGCGATGGCTTTTGTCGTGTGTCCCAATGGGCTTTCCGTAAAAGTTTTCATGACATTAGTGGCTGCGCTGGTCAAGTCAGATGTAATTTTCTAGCATCTGTCTGAATACTAAACAAATCTTCGACGTGCAACGATGTCGTTGTTGGCGGGATTTGACATTGATTATCAGCGAAAGCAAAATAATGCCTCGGGAATTGATTTCGACAGGATCAAAATGGGAACCGATTATCGGCTATTCAAGAGCTGTCAAAGTAGGAAATATGGTCTCGGTTTCCGGCACTACCGGAAGTGGTGCTGATGGAAAAATGGTGGGCGACAACGATTTATATGCTCAGACGAAACAGGCGATCTTGAATATCGAATCCGCTTTGAAACAGGCCGGAGCGTCTTTGTCTGATGTTGTGCGAACTCGTATCTACATGACGAATATCTCCCAATGGGATCAGGCAGCCAAAGCTCATGGCGAATTCTTTTGTGAGATCCGACCAGCGACGACGATGGTCGAAGTCAGTCAGTTGATTTCAAGTGAGATGCTCGTTGAAATTGAAGCCGATGCCGTCATTGTCTCGTAGCCCGCTGATACTTTTGATACTTATGTCTGCAAGATTCCATGGAGGGAATCTGTAAACACGCGAGCTCTCTGGCATGTTTACACGATAAAGAACTGCAAATTGGATGTTTCTACAATGCTGACTAAGCTATTAAAGTGCATTCAACTGAGGCGTGGTTGTCGTATCAGACTTGCCTGGAGACAAGCGAAACTTCCAAACATAGTCATAAAACAGACACTTAGTATCGACTTTTCTCTTTTCGATCATTCGAACGTCAGCCTCATGACCTGCCCCTGAGCACCAAATTGAGAATCACAATAAACGACTCGAATGATCTCATTTTCGTCAGCCCCAACGGTGTCTCCATCTTCTATCACCGGGCCATTTTGGATCTGGTAATCACACAGCGACAGCATACGGTCCCAGAGCACATTGGGGGCTTCCGGGGCGTGAAGGCATTCTACGTCCATGAGTTCAAATTGTCCCATACCAGTCGTGTAGCCAATCGATAATTGTTGAGCTGCTGATTCATAAGCCGTGATGCAGTTGATCCACAACATAACAGGGAGAGAGTCCGGCAGAAAATCCTGAGCACATGCGCAAAAGCTTTCTTTATCAATCAGATTACTGCCATTTCCCCAATAGACGCCCAGCGCAGACGTTTCCGATTTAAGTGCTCCGACAACAGCGATCGTCAGTGCAATTGTCATTTCAAGGAGGTCTTCACTGCCGGTCGCCGCGACGATCCAGTGAGATTTATGCATCGGGACAACTTGCTGTGCGTCCTGCCAAAACATGGAATGGTCAAACAATGGTTCCAGATCTGTCAGAGGAACAGGAATCGGCATCGGAGACCAGATAATTTGTGTTTCCCCGATCTGCCCGCTGGCCGAGTGACTCTCTTCTGCTTTGAAGTCACTGACGACATCCTCTGCCCCCGCTAATATCTGGGCATTCTCCTTCAATGCAGCTTCAAGTTTTGCAGGATCAACACCTTTGACATCATCCAGCAAAATCATACAAAATACTGCCGCCATCTCAGAAATTCCTTTTTGGGGATCTATGTGAAGAAAAGAGTCCTCGAATCGATATCCATCAGAAGTAAGAACATGTTATGCAGCGACAAGCGATGAGGTCGACTACCTGATTCCCATCACATCACTGATCGCTTCTGGTGGAATCTCTTGACCAGTCAGGGCTTTGAACTGACGTTGGATCTGATCCATATAAATGACGCCAGGAGACATTATCCGACATCCACGAAGGATGGCTTCTTCGAAAAGAGGGCTTTTTGATGGAAGTGATGAGAGATCAATCACGGTGTGATTGGGTCTTAGCAGTGACGGCATAATTTCTTTTTTACCGGACCCAAATTTCATGCGTGTGTCGGTGATAATGATCACATCGCACAGTGTTTCATACAGATGTGCAAATGGAAGAAATTTGACACTGTAGAGTTTCGCCAGATGTTCAGCGGCGGCGTTGTCAGTGCTGCAGATATTGATGATGTTTTGCTTGGCTGACAAAGAAGAAACGACCGATTGGGCGATCCCATTGTGCCCCAGAACAAGAACAGTTTTACCTTGAAGTCCGCCAGCAGAATAAGAACGCTCGATGGTCGGCAGACATGTTCTTAATAGAGTATTGTAACCATGCCAACCGTCTGCACGGTGCATCATCAGATCAATATACTGAGTTTGAAACTCATTTTTATCAATGTGTGTCGCCAACGGAATGGCTTTAGTCGCGTCGTCACCTTCAAGGATCATGGCCTGTATTTTCAGAATCTCCAACATTTTGGGGAGTCGATCGATTCTGCCAATTTGCAATGGGAGGCAACGGACATTCATTTTCAGATATCGAAATGCAAGATTGAAAATACGCAACGTCGTCGTCAATCCCTCACTGAAACCGGCAATGGCAATGAACTTTGTCTGCTTGTTGATATCGTTCCAGTGAAACTTTTCATAGAGTTCGTGAACGGTCGCCTGACCGGGATAAGCTTCCATTCCTTTTTCAAGTGCTGCATAGATCCAGGGACTTTCATACTTACGTCCCAGTAGCGAAAATGTTAGTTCGGGTGTCCCCAGACCGTTGCCGACGATGGGCAATCTTCGTTTCTGCGAGACAGCCGCCAGAAGTGGCCAGACATCGTCGATTGTGGGTGTTGGCCAACTGAATTTGACGACGTCCGCTTTTGCGTCTGCGGCCTGATCAAATATGTTTTCGATATCGTATTCCGGTCGATCAAGTCGTGTGAAACTGATCACTCGCTGCGTCGTTCCAAATCGTGGAATATCGTTGGCAATATCGAGATCAAGTTCGATATAAGCCGGACCCGCGACGATCGCCTGTCGGAGCAGTTTGATGCGTGCTTCTTCGCTGCCAGTGAACTGTCCGCCATCCTGCTTGCGTCGACAGGAAATTAAAATTGGCTTGTCGATGGTGTTGATGAGTTCTTTAAAGTCGGGCTCTTTGATCAGGCGGTCAATGCATAATTCAACAAGATCGCCATAGCGCGAAGCATTCAGAAGGTCCACTTGTGCCAGGGTACGCGACGCCGGAGTGACACTGACGCAGATCATGGATGTACTCACTATCTAAGAAGTGGGGGCGAAATGATGGAAAGAATCCCCGTGAGTTGAGTCTCTGTTGAAGATGATAAAAACTCGTTAAGGAGCCGAAGACAAGAGTTGCCAACGTCGAATCCTCTGATCCAACTCCAGTTGTCGAGCCGTTTTGACATCAGATGGTAATAGTGTAAAGGCTTCGTTGGTGGTGAGCAATTCATTGAGCAGGTCGAGATTGGTGATGATGATTTGATCGCCAGGTTCCAGCCCCTCATCGATCACGGCCATCCCTTGTATGTAACCTGAAATCGAAACCGTCGCTTTGCGGACATCGCTCGGTTTCTTCAAAGTTGACTCAGTCAACGGATTGCCATCGGGATCGGGAGTTGGAGAGGACGGGGTGGCCGTTGCAGCTTCGTAAACGAAAACAGTATTGTCGACAATTGCAGAACGAGGAACCATGAGGATTTGTTTTTGAACGGCGCTCTCAATCCGCACATTGACGAACGTACCAGGCATGAGTGGAGTTTTTTGTGCCTCGTTCTCCAGAACAACAAAAACCTCAACAGTGCGGGTTCTCTCATCAGCAACGGGAGCAAAACGTGAAATCTCACCGTTCCAGATTGCCGGTTCATTTTGCTGACGAGCGATCGCGACAGGAATACTTCCTTTTTGAACCCATTGTTCGTAAATACGGGCGTGGTCTTCAATTGAAATCGCGACAGGGATTTCGATGTGGGAGTGATCGACGATCTTGACCAAGGCATCGCCGATTCGAATGTATTGACCTAATTCAACAAAGACATCGCTGATCGTCCCGGAAAAAGAAGGGACAACTTTTGTCCGATCGATATCAAGCTGGGCCATCTGGACATCGCTGTTGTGAGAATTTATACGCTGATTGAGTTGTTCAAGTTGCTTGGGGATGAGAGCTAATTCGGATTCCAGCGCATCGACGCTCTCCTCATATTTAATCATTTCCAGGCGGGAACGATCTCGTTCGGATTCTGAAATGCGTCCGTTCTGATACAGTCCGTCGACACGCTGAAATTCCCTGCGATAGGTCTCTAAGCTCTCTTTAAGAATCGAGAGTTTGTTTTCCAGGTTAATCTTCTGTTGAAGGATTTTTTGCCGCTCCGCCTCGTCTTCACCCAATTGACTTTGCGCCATCAAGAGTTTTTCCTGATAGCTTTTGGGGTCGATCGTAATGATCACATCTCCCGGATAGCGCGACGTTTCGGGAGACTGTGGTGTGCCTGTTTGTGCCGTGGGAGCTTCGACGTTTTCACCAATATTTAGCTTGTAAGTATCGACAATCTGGCCTGCCACCTGAGCAGTCAGTTGGACTTCACGATCTGCGCGTGAGGTTCCGAAAACAGAAATGATCTCGCGTACGTCTTCCAAAGAAACTTGATAGGTCGAAATGATCAACGGCCGCGCCGTGGGAATTCGCCGCGCAGGGGGTTCGCTCAATGAGGCTAGAAATCCAAATCCGGAAACCCCGCCAGCAATGGCGAGTACAAAGAGCAATATCGAAACCACAATTCGAGAAACAAACAGCCCTGCGAGCCCCCACGCGAAGGCCATCAATCGTTGACTCATGCGTTTCTCTGAAGACTTTTTTGAAGGAGAAGCCGAGGATGATGTGGGCGGGTCAGAGGTCTGTGTATGATTCATAATGATTTCGTCGTGTCAGAATTCGTAGCAAGCGAGTCTGAATGTGTCTTTTATAAAGTGGAATAACTGTGAGGGAACTTTCGTATGGCTGAGTCGTCAAGATGGGGCAGCAATTCAAGGAGTTGATCATGATTGCCACAATCTTGAGTTAATGCGAACAATCAAAGTCTGGATGTGTCTGGCTTGGATCACTCAATGATTGTAAAACAACCCTCCAAAAGTTTGATAGCCTGAAATTGACGACAACGAAATTTGCGACGACGAATGGTGACACGCATAATTGACGAATCCAAAGCGATTGCCACAATAGGCCATCGACAGTTTTCTACGATCCATAGAGCATTTCCTGCTCTTAAATTATAAACGATGGACTCAATATGCCAGTTTGTGAAGACGCCTTCAGTGAAGAAGAATATCAGTTTTTTCAATCACAAGGATATGTGATCTGCAGAAATCTGGTCAGCACGGACATCTGCGAATTGATGCTCGATGTAGTGAAAACTGATGTGGAACACCATCGCGAGCCATTCGAGTACGAAGCGGATGTGCAGTATCCCGGGGCACCTTCCAGACGCTCTGACGAAGGAGGCATGACGATCCGCAGACTGAAAATGGCCCACGCTCGCGATCCCGTCTTTCATGAGTGGTTGACCAGTCGTAGCCTGATTTCACGCTTGCAAAGATTGCTTGGCCCCCAGGTCATCTGCCCCTTAGGTCATCACAATTGCGTCATGACGAAACGCCCTCGCTTCAGCAGCGATACCGGATGGCATCAGGACATTCGCTATTGGAACTTCCAACAGCCAGAATTGGTGAGCACATGGTTAGCGTTAGGAGTTGAGAATCAACAAAACGGCTCCTTACAGATCATCCCGGGAAGTCATCGTATGCAATTCGAAAAAAATCAGTTCGACGCGATGAAGTTTTTTCGAGACGATCTGCCAGCCAATCAGACGTTGATTACCAACTCCGTGCGCGCCGAATTGCAGCAAGGAGATGTCCTGTTTTTTCACTCGCTCACCCTGCATGCCGCCTCCCGAAATTTTACCGATCAAACCAAATACGCGGCTGTCTTCACCTTTCGAGGAGCCGCCAATCGCCCTGACTCAGGCACACGCTCGGCGATGTCTGGCGAATTGATTCTTCCCGAAATCAGTCTGTCCTGACATCAAAACGACCATTTTCGCGACGAGAAAAGAATTTTCGCAATTTTTCTGACATTCCTCAAACCTTTGAGCGGCATGGCGTGTTAAATAATTGCGGACTCGATCTTCAACAAAATGATTTGAGGACGCGAAAACTGGAATTGCTCGCACAGGGCATTCCACATCCCAATCACTGTCAACGGGCGTTGTCCCAAATCCTGCTCATCTCTAAAGGAAGTATGCTATGCGATCGTTTTCAAAGTTGGTTTGTAGTGTCGTGGCTCTTGCCTGTCTGAGTTCACAAGCCTTCGCTCAACCCGGAGAAGGCGAACGTCCACCGGGTGGTCCTGGTGGTGAGCGCGGTCCTGGCGGCGACCGGGGACGTGGTGGCCCCAGTGGTATGGACCGCGGCGGATTCATGAGAATGATGCCAGTCTTCGCTGCGTTAGACAAAGATCAGGATGGAGAACTCTCCGCTGAAGAAATCAACAACGCCGTCGCTGCTCTGAAGACCCTTGATAAGGATAATGATGGAAAACTATCTGCCGATGAAATGCGTCCTGACATGAGTGCCATGGGTGGACGTGGCGGATTTATGGGTGGCGCTGGCGGTCCAGGAGCACCGGGCGGTGGTCGTCCAAATGGTGATACTGCCGGCAGCATGGCCGACCGCATGTTTGCCTATGATGAAAACAAAGATGAAAAATTGGCCAAAACAGAATTGCCTGAGCGGATTCAACAAATGTTTGACCGCTTCGATACAAACAAAGACGGCTTCCTGACACGCGATGAGCTCAACGCAGCTCCTCCTCGCGACGGCAACCGACCACGCCCAGAATAATGGCATCAAGTCTCAACGACTAACGGCCTCAGATTGTTGAATCTCCCTGAAACGCCTGACGATCGGACTTTTCGATTGTCAGGCGTTTTTTCGTGGATACGCCGGTCATTGCTACACGTAAAAAACATCTGTTAGAGTCGTCTTCGAATCAAATACAAGCGAGGGGATTTCACATTCGGCGGGCTTGAGTAGGCCAGATTGAGATTGTACTGGGTCGATGGCAACTCCCGGACCAAATCGCTGAGTGCAGAATCTTCTTCGGGGCCTCCGGGATGACCAACATACGTCATCAGGCTGATGATCCCGCCGGGCCTCAACATCTTCAATGCACTTTTCAAAGCAACCAGCGATGAGGCTGCCTGAGTGATTTGTGATTTGTCACTACCGGGAAGATAACCAAGATTGAACATGACCGCTGCAACCTGGCCGTGAGCAGTTCGCGGGAGAGAATCCTCCAAGAGGGCATGCGATGCATGAATCGACATCACATTTGTGATGCCTGACTGGCTTAATCGTTCAGACATGCGTTGCAACGCACAAGCTTGAATATCAAAGGCGTAAACATTCCCCCCTGTTCCGACAAGCCGACTCAGAAAGAGGGTGTCATGACCGTTGCCCGCAGTGGCATCAACAACAATTTCTCCAGCATGAACCACACTTTTGACAAACTCATGGGCCACGTCGGTGAGATTCCAGCGCTCAACAGGAGTTCCAGATTTGAGTGCTTGAAACGCTGGTAGACGGCTGATGTCATACCGAGTATCAAGTGTTGTCCCGTGTTCAATGTGTGTAACCAGAATTCGAGTCAGTTCAGGAGCCATGAGCGAGCCTTTGGAACCCAGCCCGTTGATCCAGCCAAGTTCAGGTGCCTGAGGATGGAAGCCGATGCGAGGGGATTGTTGCACAGTCACCG
>JBGSVC010000265.1:0-4661 GCA_041753175.1 Planctomycetaceae bacterium | reverse complement strand
GTCTTCTTGGCAGGCATGGTGAGGCTCCTCAAAAGTCTCGTGGGTGTTGGTTGCCGGGGCGACGTTGCCTCCGGCGTCAGACATCAGTTACCTCGATTGGCATCACTCATCCACTCAGTTCGCAGGCCATCTGACAGGAATTCTGCAGGTTTTTGATGATGACCAATCCCGCTCCCAAACAGCAGTTGAATCCCTCGGCGATGAGCCTTGCCGAGGCCGCACAGATGCTTTCGCGTTTGGGGGTGACGCTGGTCAGCGAAGCCATGCTGCAGACCGATATCTCCGCTGGTGCCCCGGTCAACGCCGATGGCACCATCAACCTCGTGCACTACGCGGCGTGGCTGGTTCAAGCCATGGGACGAGGAGAGCGTGATGGCGACTGATCCCCGCAAGCTCAAGCCCAGCGCACTGTGTCGGCTGCTCAATTCGACACCGCTGGGAGAAGTCCTCTCTGAGCGGCAGCTGTATCGTCACCGCACCCGGGCCGGGCTCAAGATTGGCGATGCCAAGTCCATCGACCTGTTGCGCTACACCGCCTGGCTTGTTGAGCAGCGACACACCCCCAAGCCGCAGCCCGACAGCGATCCCTATGAGAAATTCAAAGACCGGGCACGGGCCCGGAATGTGGCCTTAGCGATTGCCGGTCGGGACATTGGGGAACTGCCCGAGGTCCAGAACCCTGTGCGGAAGGCGCAGGCCAGACAGGACTTCCGGTTCTTCTGTGAGTGCTATTTTCCGTTGACGTTTCATCTGCCATGGTCGCCGGACCATTTGAAGGTGATTGCCAGGATTGAGCAGGCCGTTTTGCGGGGAGGCCTCTTCTCAATGGCGATGCCCCGGGGGTCCGGCAAAACCACGATCTGCGAATGTGCCTGTATCTGGGCGGTGCTGTATGGGCATCGGGATTTTGTCTGCCTGATCGGCTCCGATGAAGGGCATGCCATGGACATGCTCGAATCAATCAAGACCGAGCTGGATGCCAACGATCTTTTGCTGGAAGACTTCCCCGAAGTGGTGTATCCCATCCAAGCCCTTGATGGGATTGCCAACCGCTGCAACGGCCAACTATACAAAGGTGAGCGGACCCACATCGGCTGGACAGCCCGTGAAGTTGTCTTGCCCACGATGCCCCAGAGTACGGCCAGTGGGGCGATCATCAAGGTGGCCGGGATCACCGGGCGCATCCGCGGCATGAAGTTCAAACGATCTGATGGTCACACCGTCCGTCCCTCGCTGGTGGTCCTTGATGACCCCCAAACCGATGAATCCGCTCGCTCGCTCTCGCAGTGTGCCACGCGTGAAGGGATTCTGGCAGGGGCCATTTTGGGGTTGGCAGGACCGGGTAAGAAGATTTCGGGCATCATGCCCTGTACCGTCATTCGTCCCAGCGACATGGCCGACAATATCCTCAACCGCGACAAGCATCCGGAGTGGAACGGGGAGCGGACCAAGATGGTCTACAGCTTCCCGGCCCATGAAAAACTCTGGCAGCGTTATGGGGAGTTGCGCGGGGAGAGCCTCCGCACCCATGGCGATTTGCGTGACGCGACCCAGTTTTATGCAGACCACCGCGATGCCATGGATGACGGCGCTGTCATCGCCTGGCCGGAGCGATTCAATCACGATGAGCTCTCCGCCATCCAGCACGCCATGAATTTGAAGCTCCAGGACGAGGCGGCCTTCTTTGCGGAGTACCAGAACGAGCCGCTGCCGGCGGTGACCCCCGATGCTGATGAACTCACCGCCGATCAGATCGCCTCGAAGGTCAATCGGCTGGAGCAACGACTGGTCCCCATTGGCTGCAACCACGTCACGATGTTTATTGACGTCCAGGGGAATCTGCTGTTCTATGTCATCGCTGCCTGGGAAGAGGACTTCACCGGGTATGTGATTGACTATGGCACCTATCCCGATCAGCAAAGGCAATACTTCACCTTGCGGGATGCGCGGTACACCCTGGCGATGGCGACCAAGTCAGCGGGTCTGGAAGGCTCGATTTATGCCGGGCTGGAAGCGTTGACCGGGTTAACGCTGGGACGCGAGTGGCAACGTGACGATGGGGCCATGCTGCGGATCGAGCGGTGCCTGATCGATGCCAACTGGGGGGCGAGTACCGATGTCGTCTACCAGTTCTGTCGGCAATCAGCCCATGCGGGGATCGTACTCCCCAGCCACGGCCGGTTTGTGGGAGCGTCCAGTCAGCCCTTCAGTGAATACAAACGCAGGCCGGGGGATCGGGTGGGACACAACTGGCGATTACCCAATGTGGCCGGCAAACGGGCGATCCGGCACGTCGTCTACGACACCAACTTCTGGAAGACGTTTGTGGCGGCCAGACTCGCGGTTCCGATGGGTGATCGGGGCTGCTTGTCGCTGTTTGGTGATCAGCCTGAACCGCATCGGTTGTTTGCGGAGCACCTCACAGCTGAGTACCGCGTGCGGACCGAAGGACGCGGTCGGACCGTTGATGAGTGGAAGCTGCGACCGGAACGCAGTGACAACCACTGGCTGGACGGACTGGTGGGGTGTGCGGTGGGAGCGTCGATTCAGGGATGTGGGCTCTTGGGTGAAGGTTCACGTGTTACATGGGCCAAGGCCAAGATCCGCCTCTCGACGTTGCAACTCAGTAAGCGTTAAAACGATGCAAAATATTTTGGCAGTATCGCTGGCCGATTGCGTAGCTCTAGACAGGGAACGTTTTTTTCAGCAGAGGGAGTCCACCATGTCTGATGAACTGGAAAACCACATTCGTGAAAACGCCGCCGCCCCCGCCAGGATCACCGGCGATCAAGGCAGTGTCGAACAACACACGCTCCAAGACCAGATTGCCGCGGATCGTTACCTGGCATCGAAGGCGGCCAGTCGCCAGCGAGGTCTTGCTGTGAAGATTCTTAAAATTGTCCCCCCAGGAACCAACTGATCATGATCAACTGGCTCAAACAAACATGCGCCTCTCTTTTTCCTCAGCCGGAACCTGGTATTCGCTACATCCGCGCACGTTACGATTCGGCGCAGACGACGGACAACAACCGTCGGCACTGGGCGTTTGCCGACAATCTGAGTGCCAATGCGGCCAACAGCCCGCAGGTGCGTCAGATCCTCCGCAACCGCTCGCGCTACGAGGTTGCCAACAACAGCTATGCCCGCGGAATTGTCCTGACTCTCGCCAACGACATCATCGGTACCGGACCACGGCTGCAACTACTGACCGACAACGCCGAGCTGAACCGCCATGTGGAAAAAGCCTTCCAGGACTGGTCCCGTGTGATTCAGTTCCCTGAAAAACTCCGCACGCTGCGGATGGCCCAAGTCCAGGATGGGGAAGCCTTCGCCCTGATGATCACCAATCGCCAGCTTGCGACCCCTGTGCAACTGGATCTGCGGCTCATGGAAGCCGAACAGGTCGCGACGCCCACGTACCTTCCACCTAAAGAGAACACCGTCGACGGGATGGTACTGGACCAGTATGGCAATCCCAAGGAGTATCACATTTTAAAGGAGCATCCTGGTAGCGGGAGTTTTTCTGCTTCGTTTCATCGGTATCCCGCCAAAGATGTCGTGCACCTGTACCGAACTGATCGACCTGGCCAGCTGCGTGGCATTCCTGAGATTACGCCAGCGCTGCCTCTTTTTGCCATGCTGCGGGATTATTCGCTGGCGACACTGGATGCCGCCAAGGCGGCGGCGTACTTCTCAGGCATCATCTACACCGATGCCCCACCCCATGGAGAATCCGAGGCTGTTGAGTCACTGGACTCTATTGAATTGCAACGCAACATGCTGCTGACGATGCCTGGTGGCTGGAAGATGTCTCAGTTACGTGCGGAGCAACCGACAGGTACTTATGCCGAATTTAAGCGGGAGATTCTCAATGAAATCGCCTGCTGTCTGAATATGCCCTTTAACATCGCCGCCGGAAATTCCTCCAACTACAACTACGCCTCCGGGCGATTGGATCATCAAACGTACTATAAGTCGATTCGAGTCGATCAATCCCGTGTCGAAACGGTGGTGCTGGACCGGATCCTGGCCGAGTGGCTGGAGGAAGCCACCTTGATCCCAGGGTTTTTAGGTCAGGGCCGGAACCTCAAGGACTGGCCACATCAGTGGTTCTGGGATGGTCACGAGCATGTCGATCCGCTTAAGGAAGCGAAGGCACAGGCGACTCGATTAGCCTCGCACACGACCACGCTGGCGGATGAGTATGCCAAGCGTGGGCAGGATTGGGAGATGCAACTCAAGCAGCGGGCCAAAGAGCAACAGTTGATCCGAGAACTAGGCCTGCAGGCGGATGTGTTCGGAACGAATACCACTTAACGACAACGAC
This sequence comes from Planctomycetaceae bacterium, assembly GCA_041753175.1. Classification (GTDB taxonomy): domain Bacteria; phylum Planctomycetota; class Planctomycetia; order Planctomycetales; family Planctomycetaceae; genus SXPC01. Next base: position 334 of record JBGSVC010000265.1, on the reverse strand, counting down.
AACCTCAAGCACCGGATGCTGAATGAGGGAGCGGTCGTTCTTATTGAGGTTATTGGGGGCACAGGGAGAATCGGAAGATTCGGGGAAAAATGACATTCGAACGACACATTGCGGAACGGGGAAGTGAATTTGGAAAGTCACGCCGTGCAGCCAATGAGTGAAATGTAGTTGTGTGTTGAAGTGGCCAAATTCGGAGAGCATTGTTACGAAGAGTGTTCCGTTCGGGGAGGGGGCAGCGCCATGCCTTCCAGCTAAAACCGCTTACGCTTGACGCTCAAACACAACTCCAACTGAAGGAACGCGGACATCTTCACATGTCAACACAAGTGTCCAG
>JBGSVC010000264.1:0-2938 GCA_041753175.1 Planctomycetaceae bacterium | reverse complement strand
GATGGCGCAGGCGCCAACGGCGATGACAATTTTTGGCGCAGGCAGAGCCTCCCAGGTTTTTCGCAGCGCCAAGGTCATGTTCTTCGATACCGGCCCAGTTATTAGTAAACCATCGGCATGGCGCGGAGAGGCGACAAACTGAATTCCAAATCGACCGAGATCGAAAACAACGGTGTTTAAAACGTTAGTATCGGCCTCGCAAGCGTTACAACCGCCGGCACTAACCTGTCGCAATTTTAGCGAACGCCCAAATAACTTACGCAGCTTCCCATCCAGCGACTCCGCGAGCTGTAATACATCCTTGCTCATCAGCAGCTCCTCCCGTTTGCGCACAGCAAGCGCGTAGTCACGGGAGAAAGTTATAGCCTCATCTTTACAGCTCTCAGCACACTGGTGGCAAAATAGACACCGCCCTAAATCAAGCGTTACACCAGAGCTATTCTGCGTAATCGCATCAGTCGGACAGCTAGCGACGCAGTCATTACATCCGGATTTGCACCGCTCCGGGCTAAGCACTGGCCTTCCCTGATACCGCTCCGGAAGTTTTATCGATGGATCAGGAAAGGCAATCGTGCGGTGACCCTGTCCCAATCGTGCTGCAAATTCTCTTAGCATTGTCGTAGCCTATAAATCATGTCCGCAATAAGAGAGATTAAAGCTCTTATTGCAGAGCGGGAAATCAGATATCTCCTGGTCTCTGAGCGCCATCGCAAGCCCTATCCAGTTGTGAAACGAGGGATCAACTACCTTATAGTGAGCAAATCCACCCTCCTGGTTAGTAATCGCAACATGACAGATTCTGCCACGCCACCCTTCAACCAGTGAGACCGCTAATGCTCCCTTGGGAAGTGCAGGAACTGCGACAAGAGTCTCACCGGGAGGTAAGCTCTTAAGAGTGTCCCTAACAAATTTAATTGAGTGTTTAATCTCAAACCAACGGACGAACGCTCGAGCAAATACATCGCCGCTTTCGCGGGTGGTTACTGTGATTCTATTTGCCTGATACGGTTCCGTTGGAAAATCCGCGCGCACATCTGAGGTTAACCCCGAGGACCTACCAGCGGGTCCAACGAGACCCAGCTCCAGTGCGATCTCCTTGCTTACCGTGCCAGTCCCCTCAAATCGGGAGGTTACTGAGGGAGCTTTCCAGAGCAGGCTAACTGCCTGGCGCACATCTGACTCTGCTGCATCAAGACGCTTTAGCATCTCGGCGATGAGAGCATCATTTACGTCATGCTTCACCCCACCCGGAACCACCAGCCCCCGACCAAAGCGGTTGCCACAAATTAGCGCTGTTAGATTTAAGAAATCCCCACGAAGCCTTCCGCAGTAAGAGGCAGTGGGTAGATATGCCACATCTCCTGCCAGTGCTCCTAAATCTCCCGTATGGTTAGCAAGTCGCTCAAGTTCCAACGCAACTGCGCGGAGTCTTCCGGCGCGCGGTGTAATCGCTATGCCCCCAAACGTCTCTACCAGCTGACCGTGCGCCATCGCATGTCCAATTGATGTATCGCCAGCAAGGGTCTCGATGTAGTGGAGAGTGCGCTTGTTAGGAGCCCCGATCAGAGCGCGCTCTACGCCGCGGTGTTGATATCCCAGGGAGATCTCCAGGTGAAACACATGCTCTCCGTGGCACTGAAAACGGAAGTGCCCCGGCTCGATAATTCCAGCATGCACCGGCCCCACCGCAACCTCGTGCGCCTGTTCCCCCTCAACGGAGAGAAAATTTGTGACACTGGGAAGAATCTCCTCTGTCTGGCGACCCCAAGCATCCCGCCCGGGAACATACGAGGGATGAAAGCGAATCGGCTTTAGCCACGGGTGACCTTCCGGAATGACTGCGCACTGCTCTGCAATTTCGCGTTCAAACCAGTGAGCGCAGGAACACTCTGAAGAGATAGCCGGGTAGGATTCATTTACGCTAGTTCGGAGTGGGAGAAGCGTTCTGTTCAGCTCATCTGCTAGCACCGCATAGAGCGGTGTTGCTCCAACGGAGGTAGGGACCCCAAAGAACGCAATGAGCTTTCGTCCCTGGCGAATTCCCAATATGACCTCCTCTCGGAAGCGCGAACCTTCCAGCGTCGGAAGCCCACTAAGCTCGATTGATTCAGTAAGCCCAATCCGTGGTAACGCTACTGTTGTCATCTCCATAACTCCCTAATCACTGTCCCCCGACGAAGCGCCCGGCCTCAGTAATTGCCTCCATCACAATTGACGGCACATATAATCCAAGCACTAGAACGACTCCTAGGAGCACTGCGGGGGGGGCAATCGTCTCGATTCGCTCTCGTGGCATAACCTCAAGCGCTTCAAAGTCGGCGTCGCCAAAAAACATACTTAGAAACACATTTGCCATCCCGACAAAAATCATCACCAAAATGACCACAAAGAGAGATCCCACAAGGTACTCTCCGCGCTGCATCGCCGCAGTGAGAATTGTAAATTTGCTCATGAAGATTCCAAAGGGAGGCATCCCGGTAATGGCAAGAAACCCCAGCATCCATAGTAAACCCGTGGATGGAATCGTGCGTTTCATACCGCGCACTGCGCTCACCCGTTTTGTTTGGTAGGCGACGAGAATATTCCCAGCCAACATAAAGAGCACAGCTTTGGTGAACGAGTGACTAACAGCGTGCAGCATGGCGCCACCGAGCCCCATTGGGCCAAGCCCTGCGCCGAGGGAGAGAATGCCCATGTGCTCCACACTGGAGTAAGCAAGTAGCCGCTTATAGTCACTCTGCCGCACAATAAATATCGCTGCCCACCCCATAGAGAGCAGACCAAATATCATCAAAATGTGGCCGCTAAATTCGCCCAGCCCTGCTGCTACGCAGATCTGATGGGTGCGCAGCAGTGCCAAGAAGGCGCAGTTTAGCAGCGCACCAGAGAGGAGTGCTGATACAAGGGATGGAGCCTGGCTGTGGGCATCAGGGAGCCA
>JBGSVC010000263.1:0-4264 GCA_041753175.1 Planctomycetaceae bacterium | reverse complement strand
AAAACAGGGCGCGGAAGCGGATTCTCTCGAAGGGTCTTGATGACAGGGAGCTTGAGGATCGTCTTGGAGGCCTGATACATCCCGACATCGACGATGTGTAAAAACAGTCGCTTACTGCGCAGGAGTTTGTGTATCTGCTGTGCAAAATCGTCCTGCATCTGCTGCCAGAAAACCACATATTCGTCGGTGCCCAGAACCAAAGACGACGTGCCTGCCGTCTCGATATGGGGTTTGAAATCTTCCGTCAGTTTCCCAAACAACGCCCCTTGATGAAAGCGAATGTATTTGATGATCGCTTCCGAGAGATCACCTTGTTTGAGTGCTTCCAGCCAAAGCTCTTTTTGTGACTGGCCGGCATCGACATAAGATCGACCTTTTCGATTTTCCTCATCGAGCATTTGCATCACGCGACTGTCGCTGGTGGCCATCCGGCATCGACTGCGTGCCCACTCGCGTAAGTTAAAAATAACGTCTTCCATCGTGACTGAGAGTGGAATCGTCTGTTCTTTGGCTGTCTGAAGATCCTTCATCGTTACGCTGCGCTGTTGCGTATAGGCTTCAATGGCAGCGGCACTGACGACCTGCTCAATCTCAGAACCACTTTAGTTGTGAGTTATTTCCGAAAGGGAATCTACATCAACAGTTTCCAAAGGGATCAGACGCTTTTGCAAATGGATTCTCAGGATATCCAGTCGTTCATGATAGTTGGGAAGATCGATAAAAAAGAGCTCATCAAAGCGGCCTCGCCTGAGAAGTTCAGGGGGCAATTGAGAGACATTGTTTGCCGTCGCGACCACAAAGACCGCAGTCGTATGTTCTTGAAGCCAGGTCAGAAATCTTGCAACCAGGCGTGACATGGTGGCGTCTTGTGAGGATTCACTTTGAAAGCCGGCAAAGGCTTTGTCGAGCTCTTCAATCCACAAGACCACAGGTGCCATTGAATCGAGTAGCGAAAGCACATCACGAAGATTCTCTTCTGAGCTACCTCGTTGAGAACTCAGGAGTGCACCGATATCGAGTCTGACCAAGGGAAAGGCAAGTTCATGGGCAATTACCCTGGCGGAAAGACTTTTCCCACACCCTTGAACCCCGACCAGTAAGACGCCTTTAGGCTGATCAATCCCCTGCTCTCTTGCGTCAGCAGAAAATGCCAGACGCCGCTGCTGGACCCAGGATTTGAGGTTTTCCAAACCACCAACTTCTTCCATCCCTTCCTGGAGATCATGAAATTCCAACAACTTGGATCCACCCAGCAGGTGACGTTTCTCATGGACCAGTTGCGCAATCATTTTCTCATCAAAGATGCGTTTCTGATATGTCACACTTCGAAACGCACGTGATGCTTCAGAGAGTGTCAGCCCTAACACGGCGGTCGCGATCCGTGATTTTTGCTCATTATTGAATCCTTGCCGTTGTTCATCCTGAAGTATGTCATCGAGTTCCTCAAGAAGCTCTTTGAAGGTCGGAAGTGGCATTTTGACTTCGAGAAATTCCTTTGCCAATTCAAGAGGCAGGCCGGTCAACGGGCCTATTGAGAGTATTGTTTTGCGAGTCGACGGGAAGCTTTCGAGGCAATCTTTCAAATGGCGAATGACCACCGGATGATGCCAGTAGTGAGAAAGGTCATTAATCAAATAAAGTTCGTCATGAGCTCGATTGACGGTGTCCTGGAGAAATTCACACAACGATGCCACAGCCGCTTCGCTGAGTTCGCGTCGATCATCCAGAATGCTTTCGTTGGTTGTCGACCATTCAAGCAACCGATGCCCTGTTCGCTCACACAGGATTGCCAGATGCTGGCGCCATCGATTTTCCTCATAGGTACTCAGATGCAATCCGGCATGGCCGATCTGAATGTAGCGAGAGATTTCTGCAATCATACCGGCCGCTGACATAGAGCAATCCTATTTCCCAGAACCTGATCACGCATGCTTGTGAAAATCGTAGGCAGCCGATGAGTTTTGATTTTCTCCTGTGGCTTCACCCCGATCAACCGAGTCAACGTTTTGCGAGCCCCATGAATGCACCTGACGTCCTGCAGCAGTCAACATGATTGATATTCAACTATGCCCAGACTCTTTCTCAGTTGCAATTAACAAACGTCACTCATCAATGACTTTCCGGAAGTCTTGCTTGAGTCCACAATGATCTTACGTTGCAGGGCAATTCTCTCAGCTTAAGAGGAGGGCTCAAAATTTCCCGTTGTTGCAACTGCTGAGTTGGCTCTTATAACCTGAAAACTATTTTGGCAGCGGTGGGACAGGAGAGGCTGATGGTGTCCGAGTCGATTGCTTTTTGGCCGCCTCTTGAGCCAGATGAGCTTCGTAGCGCAGTCGATATTCAGCAGGATACAATGGCTGACCCGTTCGACAGCATGTTCCATTGCAGCGGCAACCACAGAGTTTGCAATTGAGTCGACTTTGGCACCAATCCGGCATTCCTGCACGACTGATATCCAGTGTCGGACGATAAAAACGATCGAGTGTTAGTTGTTTATCGCTGATATCATCGACGACGTTGTAGTAGCAATTCGAACTTGGGCAACATCGGCATCCAGGCAACAGCATGAACGCTGTCAACAAAATCCCACTGAAAATGACGAGTGGCCTACTTGAAACACCATTCATAATGCATCCTTGCATCCATCGCTGACGATTCCCATCAGCACGCGGTTGTCGAGAGTTCCAAAATCAACATCGGCTACAACGGCAGTTTCTCCTCAGAATTCCTACCAGATTCACAACTCAGACAAGCGTTTTCCAATGCAAATTCATTACAATCGTTACATCAATTACGAAGCGCAGCCCTGAGTAAAGCGGCTTACGATAAAGCCCCATGTACAAAAAGTTTTTCTGAGCCATCAGGATTGACTCAGAATCAGCCAAGATGGGATTCCTATGACGAAAAATAAAGCAGTTGTCCTTGTCAGCGGAGGTCTTGATTCGGCCACAACTCTGGCGATCGCAATCGCTGAAGGGTTTGATGTCTATGCCATCTCCTTTGATTATGGTCAAAAACACCGTTTTGAATTAGAAGCCGCTGAACGGGTCTGTCGTCATGCCGGTGTCAGTCAGCACATTCAATTCCTATTAGATCTCTCTGCATTCGGAGGTTCGGCCTTGACCTCGACGGCAAGTGTTCCCAAAGACCGTGATGAATCGCAGATGAATGCTGAAATTCCCGTGACCTATGTCCCCGCTCGAAACACCGTCTTTCTATCTGTGGCCATGGGATGGGCAGAAACATTGGGAGCCAGCGACCTGTTTATCGGCGTCAATGCCGTTGACTACAGTGGTTATCCTGATTGTCGCCCCGAATATATTGCCGCCTTCGAGCAGATGGCTAATCTGGCCACTAAATCAGGTGTCGAGAAAACTCGCTCGTGGAAAATTCATACTCCGTTGATTGAATTGACCAAAGCGCAAATCATTGAGACCGGTCTCTCACTTGGAGTCGACTTCGCCATCACACACACCTGTTATGATCCGGACAAAAGCGGTCGGGCATGTGGCCATTGCGATGCCTGCCTACTCAGACTCAAGGGCTTTGCACAATTGGGCAAACACGATGCTGCTCCCTACGTCGACAACTCGCGATGATCATGCCGGCCGATGCGCTGGTTCGATCAAATCGCGAAATTGATCGATCGTTTCAGAAACACGCTCCGCTCCGACCAGAAAAGCCTGCTTTTCGTCGTCATCGAGTTCTGGATGGAGAATACGCTCAATCCCTTTTTTTCCGATCACGGCGGGCAGAGACAGGCAAAGATCGGTCACTCCATAGTAATCATCGATCAGCAAACTGACCGGCATGGTGTGTTTCAGATCACGGGCTATGGATTCGACAATCACACACGTGGCACCCGCGACTCCGTAGTTGGTGTAACCTTTATTGCGAAAGATCTCGATTCCCTCTTGAGCGGTCGTCGCGGCCAACGCCAGACGCTTTTGATTTTTGTCGATACGTTCCCCACCAATGGTGGCATTTTTGAAAGCAGTGACCTGATGGTCGCCATGTTCTCCGATGACATAGGCACGAATATCATCCGGGTGAACGGAGAGTTCCAGGGAGAGCGCACTTCGCAGACGCGCACTGTCCAGCAAAGTGCCGGTCCCCATCACGCGGTTTCTTGAAAAGCCTGAAAACTCCAAAGCAAAATAGGTGATGACATCCACAGGATTAGTCACCACAATCACCATCGCCTGCGGACTGAGTTCCGCCATCTGGGGGAGTCGCTCTTTTAATTTTATAAGGTTAGTTTACG
>JBGSVC010000262.1:0-22471 GCA_041753175.1 Planctomycetaceae bacterium | reverse complement strand
TGAAGTCACATCGTATTACTTTCCTGAGAACTTTGATGACTCCTATTTGCGGTCACTCAAAAGATACTGTCATCAAGCGGGAGTAACAATTTGTGGCGGTGCCATCCGAAATGACTTTTGTGTCAGTCAGGAAATGCAGCGGGCGCAAATCGAATCTGTCAAACGATGGATCGATGCTTATGAGGTTTTGGGTGCGCCCGTTATTCGGATCTTTGCGGGCACCGTTCCCAAAGAAGAGACGATCGATTCTGCGAAGCAGCGATGTATTGAAGCATGTCAGATTGCAGCCGACTATGCGGGCAGCAAAGGGATCTGGCTAGGTTTGGAAAATCATGGCGGGATCACGGCGCAGGCTGACGACCTTCTGGAAATAGTCAACGGAGTGAATTCAGACTGGTTTGGTGTGAATTTTGACTCTGGAAATTTCCGCGGTCCTTTGGACCCGATCCTTGAGCTGAAGAAAATTGCTCCGTTTGCTGTCAATGCACAAATCAAAGTAGAAATGTGGCAGGATGATCAGAAGATCCCTGCAGATTTGGAATTGATTTTCTCGGTTCTCAAAGAAGCGCATTATGGTGGGTGGGTGACGTTGGAGTACGAAGGGCAAGAGCCGGAATTGACTGCGATCCCAATTCACTTACAAACGCTAAGAGCACTCATCTCCTGATTTCAAACTTTAGCAGGCGACCATCGATGAAATTCACTTTCTGTCTGTTGAGTCTATTTATTTTCCAGATAGTCGCTCAGGCTCAGGATGTTCAACGAGACGTTCTTTATGCGACGGTCGACGCGCATGAACTCCGCCTCGATCTCTATCTCCCAACACAGATCACCGAGAAAAAAGCACCTGTCGTGATCTGGGTTCATGGAGGAGCATGGCGAGGAGGATCAAAGGCGTCGATGCCGTTGAAAGCCTTGATTAATGAGGGCTATGCAGTGGCCAGTGTCGATTACCGACTCTCGACACAGGCTGTTTTCCCGGCACAAATTCACGACATCAAAGCCGCGATCCGCTTTTTGAGAAGCCAGTCGGCAAAATATCGTCTGGATGATTCGCGGTTTGCGATTGCCGGTTCATCGGCTGGAGGGCATCTTGCGACCCTTGCAGGTGTGACGAATGAACATCCCGATCTGGAGGGCAGCGTCGGCGAGTGTCTGGAATACTCATCGTCAGTCCGAGCGATTATCGATCTTTACGGTCCAGCTAATTTGAAGACGATCCTGGAGCAATCGACTGCACATGGCGTCCAAATGCGCACCCCTGCCTTAAAACTACTTCTCGGAGACTTACCTCCGGCGCGACTTGAACTAGCAACTCTTGCCAGCCCTGTTGAACATATTGACAACAATGATCCTCCCCTCCTCATCATTCATGGCGCTCTCGATCCGCAAGTTCCGATGGCTCAAAGCGACGAGCTCAAGCAGGCCTATGAAAATCGACAGTTGCCTGTCGAAATGATTGTCATCCCGCAGGGCAAGCATGGGGGTGAGGAGTTTTATGATTCAATCCGTATGCAGAAGATCAAGGAATTTTTGGCTCAGAGTCTTCAATCATATTGACGAACGACGCGGTCACGACACAAGGAACTCTTGAATGAATCGTTGGACATGTTTTTTCATCAGTGCAGTCCTCTCGGCCAGCACTTTGCAAAATGTCTCTTATGGTCAGAAGCTTAACGCGAATTTAGCTGTCACTGAAATACTCACTGTTGCAGACGGCCTGGTGCAACCTTTTGATATTGATTTTGGGCCGGACGGCACGTTGTATGTCATTGACTACGAGACGGGCTATTTATGGAGTCAGAAAGCTGGGGGGAGACTGATCCACTGTGCGGGGGCAAAGCAAGGGCACTTCAGCACGAAAACTCAATCCGCACTGGATGTGTTGCTGAAAAATCCTCATAGTCTGGCTGTTCATAACACTGGTGTCGTTTATGTGGCTGATTCGTTTCACCATGTGATCCGAGCCTATGACCCAAAGACACAATTGCTCTCAACGTTTGCAGGGACAGGAGAACCGGGGTTTTCGGGTGACGGTGGGGAGGCCAGTCTTGCCCAATTCAATGAAACGTATCACATCAATCTCTCAGCTGATCAATCGCGGCTCTTAGTCACAGATCTGAAGAACAGACGATTGCGGGTCATCGAACTTGAAAGCGGAATCGTAAGCACGCTGGCAGGAAATGGAGAGCGAAAGTTTCCCACTGAAAACGCCCCCGCGGCTAGAAATCCGCTCTATGATCCCAGAGCCTCGATCTTTTCAACTCACGGCATCTTTCTCCTTGATCGTGGTGGCCATCTCTTGATGCAGATCGATCCATCCGGCAACATTCACACGCTCGCAGGTGAGAGAAAGAAAGGTAACAATGACGGACTCAAGGGTGTTTCTCTGCTCAATGGTCCAAAAGATTTATGTTTGACGGCAGTGGGCAATGTCATCATTGCGGATACAGAAAATCATGCGATCCGACACTTCAACATTAAAACCGGGATGCTGACGACTCTGCCGATTGACGGTCTCAAAAAACCTCACGGCGTTTGTATGCATGATGGAGTGCTGTCCTTTGCTGATAGCGGCAACGGTCGACTGCTACAAGTCGTGTTGCCCCAGGAGAAATAATACCTGAGTGTTGCTGAAACGCGATGACGTTGATTTTGCGTACGTCACATGGGATGTTTAATCAAAGAGACCAATGCTGACAGTGGACTTACAGGGGATCTGGTTTCCATTCGGGAATACCCTGCTGACGGGACTGTTTTTCATAGAGCACCCAATTCGGGCGTATCGGTGAATTCGGGACATTTTCATTGACCATCAATGGAACACTCTGCATCCACCATTGGTCATAGGCGTGCTGCATTTCCTGGACGACATCGGGAAGTTGATCGAACAGATTGTTTTTCTCCTGAGGGTCAGCCTGGATGTCAAAGAGCATCGAATTATTGACCATTCGATACCGTTCATTTCGGACAGCGCAGCCGTTGTATTTGGCGTCGTGAGGGTTGCTTCCTTTTTCCCAGCGTCCCTTGTGAGTAAACAGATAGCGATCCGCCCAGGATGCATCGGGGTTCGCCAACAACGGCAGCATGCTGCGCCCCGTCACCTGATGATTCTCGGGAAGTTGAGCATTGGTTAAATCACAGAACGTGGGGAATAAGTCAATATGAGCAGTGAGGGCATCGGTATCCACCCCTGCTGGCAGCCTACCGGTCCATCGCCAAAATGCGGGAACTCTGGTTCCGCCCTCGTGAGGAGAACCTTTACCTTCGCGAAGATTACCAGAAAATAATGCAATTTTCTTGCCGTTGAGTTTGCCTTGACGTTGCGACTGGCCATTGTCGGTCATGAATATCAGGAGCGTGTTTTCGTCCATGTTCCATTGCGTCAGTTTCGACATGAGCACTCCCATGTTGTCGTCAATATTTGTGATCATGCCGAATCGAGCGGCCGTCTCTTCGTCGTAACCGGCATCGAGGAACGGCTGCTTGGATGACTGAGGAGCAATCATGGGACCGTGAGGTGCGTTGGTAACGATGTAGGCGAAAAATGGCTGCTGGTTGTCGTGTTGCTTTTTAATCCAGCCTAATGCGGCCTGAAAGAAGACGTCGGTGCAAAACCCCTTTGTCTGCACGAGTGTGTCGTTGTGGCGTAAAACACAATCAAAGTATTTGTTCGACTGGTTGGGAGGATAGTCAGCGCAACTGCATTCGTAGGCCTGTCCGATTCCCCCGGCTCCGTGAATGAAGGCCTCGCCAAAACCACGATGGTTGGGTTGATATTCTTCTTCATCTCCCAGATGCCATTTACCAAAAATTCCAGTTTGGTAGCCTGCCTGTTGCAATGCTGAGGGGAGTGTTTGAGTTCCCAGGGCCATCCGCTCGCGTTCGAGAATGGTATGCGTAACACCGTTTTGAAATTCATGACGTCCGCTCATGATCGCCGAGCGCGTCGGCGAGCATGTCGGTGAGACATGAAAATCTGTAAAGCGAAGGCTCTGAGAATGAAGACGATCCAGGTGTGGAGTGGGTAAATAGGTATTCCCCAGACAACTCAATTCTCCTTTGCCCTGATCATCAGTCATCACGAGAATGATATTGGGGCGAGAGCCCTTCAAATCGGCGGACCGTGCCGTCCTTCCGCCAATCAGCACCAGACTGCACATCACAACGACAACAAACCTGATCATCACTTCGATCCTGACACTTCAAAATTGATTAAAATACCGGTCGTCTTATCACTATTCTAATGCAATTCCTCTCAAATAATCAAATGCCGTTGATGTGTTGTGTGGGTGTTTCGTTCGATCATTCATCAATAGAGCTGAATGCGACTTGAAATTCAGTGGCCGTTTTCGCACACTCGATGACTCTAAGACACGATCGATTCTGCGAATTCTTGTCTGTTCGTTTATTGTTTAATGAGAAAGTAGTCCTCCTATGCGTCGATGGAGAGAATTAGTAAAAACGAGCTTTTTGAGTGTTGTGTTAGTATCTTTGGTCTGCACCTCTCTACAGGCAGAGCCAAAGCCGAATGTGATTATCGTGTTAACCGATGATCAAGGGTATGCCGATCTGTCATGTCATGGGAATCCGGTTCTGAAAACTCCGGCCATCGATCAACTGGCCCGCGAGAGCTTATCGTTTGAGAATTTTCACGTTGCCCCAGTTTGCACTCCCACGCGTGGCGAACTCATGACTGGCCTGGATGCACTTCACAACAAAGCCAGCATGGTCCCAGCAGGCCGAAATCTGATGCGTCGTGACATCCCCACGATGCCCGAAATATTTCAGGCCAACGGATACGCCACTGGCTTATTTGGCAAGTGGCATTTAGGAGATACCTATCCACATCGTCCGATGGATCGCGGGTTTGAACAGAGCGTCTGGCATAAAGGATGGGGGTTGGCCTCTGAGATTGAATTCGATAACGACTACTACTACACACGCTATTATGTAAACGATCAGTCAACGGAATTTTCGGATCGCTACTGTGCCAACTTGTGGTTTGACTCGGCTTTTGAATGGATGGCCAAGCAGCAGGCGTCTGGAAAACCATTCTTTGCCTACGTGGCACTCAACACGCCTCATGGTCCGTTGTATCCTCAGGAAAAAGATTACGCGCTTTATCAAGGTGCATCCAAGAACGAAGCGGCAAATAAATTCTTTGGCATGATCCACAACGTCGATGAAAACATGGCTCGTCTGGAGGAGTGGTTGAATCAACATCAGGCTAAGGAAAATACCATCGTCGTGTTTATGAACGATAACGGAGGGACAAACGGAGTTCCAATTTATAACGCGGGGATGCGTGGCAGAAAGGGAGATGCCTATGATGGGGGCCATCGGGCAATTTGCCTGATGCGTTGGCCGCAAGGGGGATGGGGACCGCCGCGATCCATTCAGTCGGCTGCTCATATCACCGACTTACTTCCGACATTCATCGATTTGCTTGATTTAACCGTCAAACCAGAAACCGCCTTTGACGGCATCAGTTTACGCAAGCCGATTGTGGAATTGACAGAACTCAAGGATCGTTGTTTTGTGGTCCAGTTTGGGGGAAGAGAACGTCCTGAAAAATATTTGCATGCGTGTGTTGTCTGCGACAATTGGCGACTCGTTGGCAAAGAGGAACTCTATGATATCGTCGCCGACCCCGGTCAAACGAACAATGTCGCACATGACTTTCCGGAAGTACTGGCCCGTCTGCAGAAATTTTATGATCAATGGTGGGCCGGCGTAGAGCCGACGATCGATGTCATTGAGCCTGTTGTGATTGGGTCAGCACAGGAGCCTTCAGTTGTCGCGACGAGTAATAACTGGCTGGAAGTCGATGTCGATAATCGAAATCGAGTCTCACAGGCAGCAGGGCCCGCCGAGGGAGGAGTAATTCATTTAGAAAATCTCACTGATGGGGAGTTCAAAATTGAGATTGCACGCTGGCCATTCTATACCGATCTCAAACTGACTGACCCACCGCCTGCCACAACGATCGGCGGCACTCCCTGGGAAACCAAAGGCAAGACGCTGCCGGTTTGGGGAGGGGTGTTTCAAGTGGATGATCGTCATCCTGTTGTCGTCGAGGCAGGTCGTGACGCCCAGGTCATAGAGACGACAACTCACTTGACGCAGGGGCGTCATACATTTCAGGGCTGGTTTCGTGATGCACGCGGACACGAACTTGCCGGAGCTTATTATGTTCGCATGACGCGTATCCCCCAATAATCACTGACAGGCTTTTACATTGGAGATTCAAATGAAACTACTAGCGGCACTGATGATAATTGCGACGTTGGCATTCTTGAGTAGCGTGAGTGTTGCCAGTCAACCGCCTCAACTCTTTGATCAACTTGAGGTTGGACAGGTCGTCTTTGCGAGTGACTTCTCGACCCCCGTCGCTGCGAAATCACCACAAGCTAAAAAGCTGTTCAGCGCCCGACAGTCCACTCAATGGGAGGTCAAAGAGGGAGTGCTTCACGGCCAACCATCCACCGAGGAATTTCAGCGTTCACACAAAGACCATCAGGGCTTTGAACCACGCGTCACCCTTCTATCAACCTCGAAACTGCATAATTATGCCGTACGGTTCTCGTTTCGACTCAATGACGGAGAGCAGACAAAGCTTGGTTCCTTTTTTGAGTTTGGTCATCATGTCGCTCGTGTTACCATGAAATCCGATGGCGTCATTTTACATGCCGATCACGAATCCATCACACTTGCTGAGGATCCAACGTTCAAACTGGAAACAGGAACGTGGTATCACGTCGATGCCGCTGTGTTTGGAGATCAGGTTTGTGTCCAATTTCGAGATGGCCCGACATTGAAGGCACGCCACGAGACCATCCTAAACGCTGAGACATCTCTGGGATTCTGCGGACTCAAAGGTGGGACGATGGATCTTGATGACGTCACGGTTTGGGCATTGAAAGAGTAATGTCTGTTGCTTATCGAAACATTTTTCTCATTTTTTCAAAAATGAGCGAATGATTTTGCCTGTCCGATCGTATCTATCTGACTGACGATCAATTGGCGATTTCCAGATGTTCTTTGAAATGATGCGGATAACCTAATGGCGAGTAGATACTTACAGCTTGCAAGTCGACTCGGAATGATGTTGCTCTTGGTAATGAGCTCAAAGCTGGCCAATGCCCAGACGCCAACATTTCCTTTTGAACTCACGATTAAAAACGATCAGGGCGAAGTCATTCCGTTTGCGGAAATGGAAGTGCGGACGAATCCCAAGATCACGGAAGAGAATGTTCAGTATGGCAAGTTCCTGAAGAAAAATCGTTACGGGGCGGATTGCCAGGCCGATGGGAATGGTACGATCAAATTCAAATTGCCTGCGACTTTGAACAGACTTGATATTTTTATTCGCGTTGATGGGTATGGGCCCTACGCTGCGATGTGGGATAGCAGCGAGCACCCTGAACGGATCCCGATTACTTTCACTGCAGAATTGGAAGAAGCGTGGACAGCGACGGGGATCGTGGTCAACGAACGTGGCGAACCGCTGCCGGGCGTGGAGCTCAATCCGTCGATTGAATTTAAGAAACGTCCGGATGATAAAAGCCAACTCGGGTCGGGGGAGAGATTTAAGACGGATGCGGAGGGGAAATTTCGATGCCCGCGGGTTCCAGTTTCAGAGGAGAGTGTGCATTGTGAGATCACTCACCCGGAATATCAGCCGTTGCGCTTGTCATTGAATCGAACTGAGTATGAAGAACAGGTTGGAAAAAGTCCGAAGACGATTGTCTTGCCGGATGGGCTGGTGGTCAGAGGGACTGTGACAGATAACGACGGCATCGCGATCGCCGGTGCGCTTGTTCGCAGCAAGTTTTTTAATGATGAGCGTCAAACGACGTCTGACGCAGATGGGCGTTACGAACTCAAGGGTTGTGAATCGACCGTGTCAAAGATTGTTGTGTCTGCACCGGGAAAAGCCGTTGACATGCAGGAAGTGCAAATTAACGAGGGGATGCCGGATGTCAACTTCCAAATGCAGCCCGGCGGTCATGTGCGGATTCGAGTTCTTGATCACAATCGCCAACCGATTCCCAGGGCACGTATTTTCTATCAACGCTGGCGGGGCAACCTCGCATATTTTGAGCTGGATCACAAAAGTCAATACGCCGATCAGAACGGGGTCTGGGAATGGGACGAAGCCCCGCTGGATGGTTTTGTGGCCGATATTTGTGGCAATCAAAACAACATGCAACTCGGAATGCAAACGATCTTGCCTCGTGAGGAGGAATATGTTTTTCAGTTGCCTCCGGTACTTGTCATCTCAGGTAAGGTCGTCGATGCGGTCACTCGACTGCCGTTAGAAAAGTTTCGCGTCATTCCAGGGACCAAGAGTTCCGATGATCGCATATTCTGGAATGAGCGAGAGGCTTACGAGGGAGTCAATGGGCAGTATGGTCTGCGGTACGTAAATGACTACGAGACTTATCTAGTGATGATTGAAGCCGTTGGTTATCGGTCTACTGAGTCACGTGCGATCAAGTCAAACGAAGGGGATGTTCAAATTAATATTGAACTAATGCCCGCCCGGCAGCAGATTCTCACGCTGCTGACTCCTGATGGTCAGCCAGCCTCGAACGCTGAAGTCGTAATTGCGCGTGATGGGGCACATGTGATAATCAGAAACGGAGAATTCACGTCACAAACGTATGCCAAGAGATTGAATTCCGATCTTGAAGGCCGATGTGACATCCCTGAGCAATCCACGTCTTACGAAATAATGGCACTTCACGAATCCGGTTACGTGATACTTGATTCGAGTAACCTCGACTTCTCAGAACCCAAACTATTAACACCATGGGCAAGCATTTCAGGCATTCTCAAAAGCGGGAACGCAATTGTAGGTGAGGGTACAGTATCTTTTAATTCCGGACTCACCTTTTCCAACCCTAAAAATGGTAGCATTCATGCCTATTATTGGATTCCCTGCGATCATCAAGGACATTTTGAAATCAATCGCGCATTCGCCGGTGACAGCATTCTGCATCGATTTATTCCGATTGACAATGATCGCGGAGCCTTAGGAGCAATATCATCCAGATCATACAAAATTCATCTTGAGCCGGGAGAGACTCTGATCCAAAACATAGGCGGCGATGGGCAATCCGTAGTGGGAAAACTTATTCCATGTCCGGAGTTTCAAGAGTCAGCGAAATGGATAATCGGACGACTCACAGTTCAACCTTATTTACCAACTCCTTTTCAACTGACAGCCCCAATTGAAGCCCTCAATGACCCACAAAAAATGGAAGACTGGTATCAGTCAGCAGAATTTCAGGCTTGGTATGTTGAATATCTGAAAATTCAACAGCAACTTGATCACATGCCGAACTATTCGGTGACGATTTCAGCAGATGGAACATTTTGCATTGATGATATGATTCCTAGCGAATATACGATGACGATCAATTTTAGCCGCGAGTCTCTAGGGGCGTTGACTGATTTCAGGTTTACAGTTCCTCCTGGGTCCTCGCCCGAACCACCCAAAGATCCAATCAACCTCGGCCACCTGCAACTCACGATGCCTGCTCCATAAAATGAGGGCACATCGTGAATCTTGCACAAAATCCCTTTGCAAGTTATTCTCTCGTCTGAGGCCACTTAGCTCAGTTGGTTAGAGCACATCGTTCACATCGATGGGGTCACAGGTTCGAGTCCTGTAGTGGCCATTCGCGGGGTTTGACGACGGTTGACGAGATTCGAAATAGCCTGTATTTCTCGGGGTCTTTGGCATTTCTCAAATTTCGGTTGCAAAGCATTGCAAGCATCTTTCAACCCCTTCTGCACAACTTTTGCACAACTTTTTTCTGTGATCGCTTTTTCGAAGTGATCATCGGTCACCTGCAAATAATGCTCTAACGCGACACGCTCCGAATTCCCAACCCATGCACACACCACATGTGATGGAAAACGCTCAGCGAGATCGGTTTGGCAAGATGATCTCAAATTGTGCCACAGCTTCGGCCAAGGATTGAAACCAGCCATCCGAATGTACCTCAACAGCGATGTTCTCAGGTTGACTGTAGAATCTCGATATCTCGTGATGACATAATCTGAAGCGCCTTCCGATAGAGATTGATGAGCCGATTCCAACAGCTCAAAAAGTTCTGGGAAGATTGGCATGATTCTGGATTCCTTCCCGGCGTGGTGTTCGGTCTTGGAAGATTGCACACTCATGCGTTTGTTTTCCCAGTTGATATCGGACCATCTCAACGCCAGGTGTTCCGACGGACAACGTAGGCCAGCGTATCGACTCAATGCGATCAACAGCCGCCATTCTTGATCAGGGCAGGCATCCATAACTTTTTCGATCGTCGATCGATCGATATAAAAAACGCGCTCCCGATTGCTTCTGATTGTGGTCGGCAAGTCTTTCGATGAAAAGGGATTCTTTGCGGTGAATTCGCAATCGATCGCGTAGGCGAAAATCTGTCTGGCAATGCTGATTGCCTTTCGTGTAGTTGCCTCCGAATAGGGGTGTCCATTCGATCCCGACGTGAGCATCCAGGTGCGAAAGTCTTTGGCATCTCCCGTTGAAATTGTTTGAATCGATCGCTCTTCGCCGAAAAAGTTGATCAGGTTATTCTGAACACGATTCCAGATCTTCAATGTGCTATTTTTTACTCTCAGTTGTGCAATACAGCGTTCAATCAGACCACTCAGAGAAATCTCACGATCAAGACGATGGGAGATACTTTCAGGCAGAATCCGCCATTCGGCCAACTTTGCCAGAAACTCATCGTCCAAACTCTTCAACCACGATAACGTCTCACCTCCGGGAATCGTCCCTGACTTTGTAGCGACTTCCAAATCGTCGACACGTTGTTGGAAGTAGACCGCTTGTTTTTTCGTCATCTTGCCAATGGAAAACCCCTTGCGGACTTCTCCCGGTAGAAGCACTTGAAGACGATAACGGCCTTGGTTGTCTTTACTGATCGATGCCATGTAGAAACTCCTATTCTGATCTGATCATATCCTATCGACACAAACGACTTCGCGCAATTGCGGATCATTTCAAGTGGCCAAATCCCAACAAACCCGACACATAAAAATGAGGACGACAAAACTGCGCGCCTAAAAAGGGACGACGTTAACGTGAGGGGGGGTAACCGGGGTAAAAAGCTGGGATCGATTGTTTCAGAACCACGCCTTTTCATCCGGCATGTTTTGTCATAATTTTCTGGATTCGGTGAAGATCAGGTCCACTCGTCGCATAGAAGTTCAGCCTGGGCGAGAACGGTTTCCGTCGCAGCGGCCTGTTTGTCTGGCGGGTAGCCGTACTTTTTGAGAATCTTTTTGACTAAGATGCGGAGCTTCGCTCGGACGCTGTCTTTGTGTGTCCAATCAATCGTTACGTTCCGCCTGACGGAATCGACGAGATCCTGGGCGATTTGCTTCAAAGTGCTGTCGCCGAGGACTTTGACAGCGGAGTCATTGACTTCGAGAGCCTCATAAAATGCGCGTTCGTCGCTGGTCAGGCCGAGTTCTTCGCCTCGTTTCTCAGCTTCCCGCATCTTCTTTGCGATCTCGATCAATTCCGAGATCACTTGGGCTACATCGATGGAGCGGTTCAAATACTTTTTAATCGAGGCGTCGAGCATGTCGGAAAAATTACGCGCTTGCACCAGCATCGTTCTTGATTTGACTTTGATCTCATCGTTGAGCAACTTACGGAGGACTTCGAGTGCAACATTTTTATGCGGCAGACCTTTGACTTCCTCCAAAAACTCGTCGGAGAGGATCGAAATGTCCGGGCGGTCGATGCCTGCCATCTGGAAGACGTTGAGAACACCATCGGACGCAACCGACTTGGAGATGATCTGGCGGACAGCGGCTTCGTAGTCGGGCTTTCCGGTGGAGGTCGTGCCATTACTCTCCAGCTTCGAGAACTGAACTTTGAGGCATTGGAAAAAGGCGATCTCCTCACGCAACGGGAGAGCTTTATCATGAGTCGAGATGAGGGCGTAGACCTGCGAGAGTTCGGCAACGGCTTTGTTGAAGCGAGGCTTGCCGTCTTCCTGTTGGAGAATGTGCTCCATCGCGGCGGGAATGATGTTGAGCCGTTCCGACGGTTTGCCGGTAAAGAAGTTGCTGTAGTCGTAGCCGTGGAGAATGCCTCGGGCGATTTCCAGCTTCTCCTGGAACTGGAAGAGAAGATCTTCGATTGGCTGGGCGGTCTCTTGCTGATCGGTGCGAGTGTACTCGGAAAGAGCACGTTTCAACTCGGTCGCGATGCCGAGATAGTCGACGACCAGTCCGCCGGGCTTGTCTTTGAAGACGCGGTTGACGCGGGCGATCGCCTGCATCAGGTTGTGACCGCTCATTGGTTTGTCGACATAAAGCGTGTGCAGACAGGGGGCATCGAAACCGGTCAGCCACATATCACGGACGATGACGAGTTTGAGCGGGTCGGCGGGCTTCTTAAATCGTTTGGCGAGGTCTTCGCGTGTGCCCTTGGAATGAATGTGAGGCTGGTATTCTTTCGGATCGCCAGCTGAGCCGGTCATGACGATCTTGAGAACACCTTCATTCGTCTCGTCGGAATGCCATTCGGGTCGGAGCTTAACCAGAGCTTTGTAAAGTTCGACGCAAATCCTGCGGGACATGCAGACGATCATCGCTTTGCCGTCCATAGAGGCCAGTCGCTGGTCCCAGTGTTGGACAAGGTCTTTGGCAACTTGTTCAATCCGGCTTTCACTGCCCACGAGGCTTTCGACCGCGGCCCATTTTGACTTCCACTTTTCGCGCGTCGCAAGTTCTTCGTTCTCTGTGAGTTCGTCGAGTTCTTCGTCGATATGCGGTCGTTCGGATTCTTTGAGTTGAAGCTTCGCCAAGCGGGCTTCGTAGAGAATCTTGACGGTCGCGCCATCTTCCACGGCACGGCTGATGTCGTAGACATCGATATAATCGCCGAAGACGGCCTGCGTGTTTTTATCGCCGAGAGCGACGGGGGTTCCGGTGAATCCAAGGAACGATGCATTCGGCAGGGCGTCGCGGAGGTGTTTGCTGAAGCCGTAGGTGAACTGACCTTTCTCATCGACTTTCGCATTGTGGCCATACTGGCTGCGGTGGGCCTCATCAGCCATGACGATGATATTGCGTCGATCGGTCAATGCAGGGTATGTCTGGCCGGGATCGGGGGCGAATTTTTGAAGCGTTGTAAAGATAACTCCGCCAGAGACGACCTGGAGAAGTTCTTTGAGCTGATTCCGGTTCTCGGCCTGTTGAGGATTCTGGCGGAGGAGATCACGACAGAGTGAAAATGTGCCGAAGAGCTGGTCGTCGAGGTCGTTGCGGTCGGTCAGGACGACGAGTGTCGGGTTTTGCAATTGAGGGTGACGGATGATCTTACCGGCGAAGAAGGTCATCGTCAGCGACTTACCGCTCCCCTGGGTGTGCCAGATGACGCCTGCTTTGCGGTCGCCATCGGGTGAGACGGCCTCAAACGTGCGTTGGACCGCTTTGTTGACGGCGTGGAACTGGTGGTAACCCGCCATTTTCTTAGTGATCTTGTCGCCGTCGACTTCGTGCACGATGAAGTGATCGATCATGTCGAGGAAGCGGGACTTCTCGAAAATCCCTTTCAGCAGAACATCGAGGCCAGGTGTGGTGCGGCTGGCGATGGTCTCGCCATCGACAGTGCGCCAGGGCATGAAGCGGTCCCAGTCGGCGGTCAGCGTGCCGACGCGGGAATGGAGGCCGTCACTGATGACGAGGGCCATGTTGTAGGTCATCAGGCCGGGGAGATCGGCTTTGTAGGTCTGCAGTTGATTGAAGGCCTTCTGAACGGTGGCCTGAGTCGCGGCGGCGTTCTTGAGTTCGATGACTGCCAACGGCAAGCCGTTCACGAAGATGATAATGTCCGGGCGTCGTGTGGTTTTGGTTTCCTTGATGCTGAATTGGTTGACGGCAAGCCAGTCGTTGTTGTCGGGGTTGATGAAGTCGATCAGGCGGACGCGGTCGTAAACATTGCGGCCATCTTTTTGATACTCGACCGGAACCCCTTCGGTCAGCAGCTTGTGGAACTGACGGTTGTTCTCGGCGAGGCTGGGAGTCTCAGTGCGGAGAACTCGACGGAGAGCTTCATCGAGGGAAGCAGGGGGAATATCAGAATTGATGCGGGCGAGCGCCTCGCGAAGACGACCTTCAAGGACGACATCGGCGAAGCTGGACCGCTCGGCGGTGGGCGTATCGGGAGCGATCTCCGGTCCGGGGAGGATCTGATAGCCGAGGTCGGAGAGCCACTCGAGGGCGGCTTCTTCGACGGTGGATTCAGTGAAGGTGGTCATAGAGAGTTCACCTCTTCATCGAGATCAATTTGCGCGAGATCGTCATCGCCAGCGAATCGAATGCTTTGCAGACGGCTACGAACAGCTCGGTCCAGTCGGATCAGGTGATCGCTCAGCCAGCCGAAGCACTCTGGCCAATTCACTTGAGATTCCAAGATGGTTTCTGGTTTAGAATCAGAGATCCGCGACCGCATGCTATTGGGCAGTTCGTCCCAAACCAGCCGACCTCCAAAGTCTTGCTCGATCTCAGGCTTTTGCGATTCCAGAGCTTTGTAATACTTCTTTGCATGCGGACCGTTGCATTCAATGCTGACCGAGACAAGGCCTTTTCGAAGATCGATCTTTGCGCCGATTAATTGCCCTGATCGCCCCGTTGGAAATCCCAACCATTGTTGCGGCTTGGGTGTTGCGTTACGGGCGTACCGGTAGTGCGGTTGTAGATGCTCCAGGAATTCACTCCAGAACTGCAGCTGAAGTTTCCTCAGATCGGAGAGATCGCCTTCTTCAATGGCCTTTTTGGCCTGCTTGACATTCTGGCTCCAGCTGTTCGGTGACGAAATCACGTTGAACTTCGGTGCAACGGGCGAATCACCTATTCGCCACAGTTCGACTTCCAGTCCAAAGAACCGAATCTCTTCGCCGGTCATCTCGTTGAGCCAGTCGAGGGCGGCTCGGTGTTCTGGGGTGAAGCGGGCAGCGATCCAGACGATCGTGACTGCCTCCAGGCCGGCAGCGTAGGTGATGAGCTGACCGAGATGCGAATGGTCCGTTTTCTCCAGTTGGTTCTCAATCAGCACCCAGTTTTCAGTGGCCAGATCCTTGCAGAGAATGTCGGCTCGAAAGGGTCCGACATTACGTTCCTGGGCTTCGACTTCCAGGTCGATCCCGATCGTCTCGCCCAGCAGGGAGATGTTCTCTTCCTGCGCCAGCCATGGTGTGAAATCGAAGTCTTCCCGAAGCCAGGCGGTGCGGAGATCGACTTTTTCCAGGCGGCCGAGGATTGGTGTATTCATTTTCAAGTTTAATGTAAGCTAATTTTGTCGGGATTATATTGCTTTAATGTTCTATCTTATCATTTCCGACACTTTGTCGGGATTTGTGTCGGGTTTTGTAACTTACAGAAATATTAAGAAATAATTCCGACACATTGTCGGGATTATTGTCGGCTTTGTTACTCAAACTCTCTTTTATTTGCCAGGAGAGATGGATTCGTAGCGAGTTGATCGACCGCCTCCCACCCGCCTTAATGTATTTGCCTTAACAAGTTTACTAATCAGTCTTTGGGCTTTTCTCTCATCAAGTCCAAACTCAGTCACCAAATCTGCTGAAGTGATTGATTCTTGTTTCGATGCAAAAGTAAGTATCTTGATTTCATCATCTCCCAGGGATTCTTTGATCTTATCCGGAAGCTCGTCGAAGACCGCTTGTGACGTGCGAAAAATGGTCAAGACCAATGATCCGGTGTCGAGTGAAAAGCGAGGCAAAGGCAAATCAAGGCGGTTGGCTTCACCTTCCAGGGTCTCTAAGCCAAAGTTCTGTTCTTCCGCAAATCCCATTTGAGAAAAGACATAATGGAGAAGAGGATTTCTACTTTTTGTCGGCGCAGAAAACGATTGCAATTGCTGAAGTGTAATGGGAGGAATTGGCCCTCCGGGACTCTTGACAGTGATTACGTCACTGTCGATATATAAATGGCATTTCTCGCCTTCGATTCCGTAATCGCGATGAATTAATGCATTAATAACAGCTTCTCGGATCATCTCAAAAGGAACGTCCGCCTGATTACTCCTCTCCATCTTGCTTCGATCAATTGTCTGTGGAATGACTTCGTTGATCCACTCTTCCAACTCTTGAGGAATGAGTACCATTGGAAGATTAAATTCCTTCCTGATCTCTTTATTATTTGGAAGCTTAACCCGGGCGAGCAAACCTGCCTGTTTGAGTACATCACGAGGCTTATCGCCAAATAACAACAGCCCGAATCCAGAGGGAATATTTGCTTCAGTCAATACACCTAACTTCCGTAGTAACGCACGAAAATACTCAGATTCGATGGTTTCAGTGATCTTGGCTAAGTCTCGAAACTTATTGAGAGCCGGGACTGAAAAATCAGACAGAGCCACGTTTGGAACTTGCTTCTCAAACAATGACAAGGAAATCTCTTCGTCCTGAGGTTTTTCAATTTGTTTCCTTGCCCATTCAAAAAACGCTTCGTTCGCTTGTCTTATCTCATCCTGAAGATCTCTTTCAAACATTTTTACTTCAACGCCATGCCGCTCAAGAAACTCTATTCCCTTCCCAGCAACGGCAGGATTGTCGTCTTCGATTCCAACGTAAACCGTCTTGATACGCGCATTGACGATGTGTTTTGCACAGCCTTTCTTCGGCTCGTTCCTTTTTACACATGGTTCTAAAGTGGTAAACAAGACGCCATTCTCCACACTCAAGCCGGCACACTTTCGCTCTAACAATGTGAATTCCGCATGATTCCCCTCGCGAAGTTCTCCACGAGCTGCGGTTGTGATCCTTCCGTCAGGTTCGTAAAGAACCGCACCAACGAGAGGGCTCGGCGAGCCATCTGGTCGGTGTTCCTGGACGGAATCATGCATGACCTTAACCGCTCGCTCCATGAGGGAGCGAGCATCAAAATCGGCTTTTTTCGCTAGTTTGCTGGGCATCAATCTGCGGCCTTATTGGGTGACGAAACACACATTGAAAGCAAAGTCATTTACCGGCCATCACACCACCTCCTGCAGTTGGTCTTCAGCCGCGGCGACGGAGAGTTCGCCGGAGAGGAGGCGGGGGAGGAGTTTGTCGCGAGTTTGGGTCAGGGTTTGGGATTCGGCGTCATTGAATTGTGTTTTCTCATACAGAGAAAATGTAATATCGCCGAATGCCTTCAGAATCGATGATGGCGGCAAGTTCACCGGAATTTGATAGAAGTCTTCACGGCTTGTTGACGGGATGGCTGAACCGGAATCCATTGAATTGATATCAACGGCGATGAGTTCCAAGTATGCCCAACGTAGGTCGATTGCAGTCACCGGTTTCAAATAGAAAGCTGTATCGATGACGAAAAATGGTTTTGTCGAAAAATGGACACCACGATACGCACCTTTTCTGCCAATGATGATACCCGGTGATTCACAAAGTGGCTTCGTCGTCCAACCAATGGGGCCATTCGTTCCGAAAACTTGCACGTCGCCACTCCCAGCCTGATAGCCTTTGAGGCTCTTACCGTATTCGAGTGTGGCAATCTTTCCCCATATAGTTGCCTCCCACTCTGCCGGGATCAGCCCCAAGCTCGACTCCTCGAACCGGTCCGGAAAGAGTTCGGCGATTTCGGGGTGCATGTGGGGGAGGGCGTGGCGGGAGAGGGTGGCGTTGTCCCAATCGGGGTGTGCCTGGCGGGCGGCGGCTTTTTTGTGGACGGGGTCGAAGTCGACGAACCAACTCTTGAACAACCGACGCGCCATCGCCTCCAGCGTCTCGTTCATCTGACGATTCAGCTCGATCTTATCGTCGAGAGAGCCGAGGATGAGCGAAATCTCTTTTTGGATTGCGAGACTGGTAATCGTGAAGTCGATATTTTCGATATCAGGTCGTGATACTGATGGAAAAGTTGACCCAGTGGCTTTCGACAAGAGATCAGGAAGACCGACTTCGACTATTGCTCGAATGAAAGATGCTAACTCTGGATGCGCCTTAGGGCGTATGGCCGCGAGACCTCTTCCTATTGCACACTCCCTGGTCGCCCAATTCATCCTTCCAGTCGTCGATCCGCGTACACAAAAAAGCAAATCGCCTGCATGCGCAATCCTTAGGGGCGACGTGGTGTATTGTACTGGTGTAGGTGAGTATTCGCCGAACTCCGTTGGGCCGTTGAGAAGTGGGAGACCCTTGCCAGTCTCGTTAACGGTACTCCCGGGTGGTGAAGTGCCCATAACCACGTTAGCTATCTCAAATAACTTCGCCATTTATGAACCTCCCTGCGTCTGACTTGAGCAGAGATTCGAGAGTGCAGACAGAATCCTATCCTCCAACCGTCGCGACTCGGCAAACTGCTCTTTCAGCTTCGTCGTCAACTGTTGCATCCGCTCTTCGAACCGCATGTCGTCGTCGTCTTCGACATCTTCCGCACCGACGTAGCGGCCGGGGGTGAGGACTTGGCCGTGGGGAATGCGTTGATGGAAACAGAGAGGCTCGAAGTTGGTCTTCGTCGCGATCATGCCTCGCCTCCATTCTGGCCCCGTTTGCGTCGGGGTTTGGCAGGTGGTTCCTTGGCAATTTTTTTGGACTGGTCAATCAGTTTGTCGAAATCGCTGGTCGGCGTTGACGCTTCGAGTCGTCGGCGCTGGGTTTCGTATTTGTCAAATTCGGTTTCCGCCAGGCGGTCTGCCACTTTCTTCTGCACCTTGCCTGCATGCTTGAGGACTGCGCGGTCGTTGAATTCTAGAAATGCATCCAGCTTGCTGATCCATTGAGCCATCGTCATCATCTTTTTCCGCTGGGCCTGATCTTCAGCGAAATCCAGGTACATCGTGACAATGCGGTTGAGCTGATCGAGTTCCTGTTCCTTGAGATAGTTTTTGGCGATCGTGACATCCGATTTGCGAATCGGCCCGCCGGGGGCGTTCTTCCAGGTTTCTAAACCCATCTTGGGGAGCGTGGCATTGGCACGCGACTTGATGATCTCGGCAGCGGTCATTCCTGTGATGGCCCATTCCAGTTTATTCTGGACGGTCGCGAAGAACTCCTGGGTGATCTTTGCATCGTTCATATAGTCGATACTGGTGGCGTAAATGTCGGTGATCTTCTGATAGAAGCGACGCTCACTGGCACGGATCGCTCGAATGCGTTCGAGCAGTTCATCGAAGTAATCGTTGCCAGCCGACCGCCCTGCTTTCAGACGCTCATCGTCGAGGGTGAACCCTTTGACCAGGAGTTCCGACAGGCGAGAAGTGGCCCATTGGCGAAAGCGGGTGCCAATGGGAGAGCGGACGCGATATCCGACGGCGAGAATCGCTTCGAGATTGTAGTGATCAATGAGGCGCGAGACCTGCCGGGAGCCTTCGATTCGAACTGTCAAGTATTTCTTGACAGTTGTCTCCGGCTGCAGCTCGCGTTCCTCGTAAATGTTTTGCAGATGCAGGCTTATGTTCTGTTTGGTTGAATCGAACAATTCCGCCATCTGGTTCTGAGTCAGCCAGACGGAGTTGCCATCCAGCAGGACTTTCAGGTTCGTGGAACCATCTTCGTAGATGAGAACTTGTCCCGTTGGTGGCTGATTTTCAGGCTGTGGCGTCAACTCATTCATGGGAGATCCTTCCCGTCAAAGCCGAGGCTCGCCATGTTGGTGAGGATCTTCTTCTCCAGCTTTTTCGACTCCGCAAACTGCTCCATCAGTTTCCCTTTCAACTGCTGCATCCGATCTTCGAACGGCATGTCGTCATCGTCTTCGACATCTTCTGCGCCGACGTAGCGGCCGGGGGTGAGGACGTGGCCGTGGGTGGCGATTTCCTCTCGGGTGGCTGACTTGCAGAAGCCTTTGATGTCTTCGTAGCTGCCGGCATTTTTCTCGCCACGCCAGGCGTGATAGGTGCTGGCGATGCGCTGGAGTTCGTCATCAGTCAGTTCGCGGTGGGTGCGGTCGACAAGGACGCCGAGCTTTCGGGCGTCGATGAAGAGGGTCTCGCCGTGGCGTTTTCGGAACTTGCCGTTTGCCTTGCTACGAGCCAGAAACCAGAGGCAGACGGGGATCTGTGTGGTGTAGAAGAGTTGGCCAGGGAGAGCGATCATGCAGTCGACGAGGTCTTCTTCGATGAGGCGTTTGCGGATCTCCCCTTCGCCGGAGGTGTTGCTGCTCATCGAGCCGTTGGCGAGGACAAAGCCTGCGACGCCGGAGGGGGCGAGGTGGTAGACCATGTGCTGGACCCAGGCGAAGTTGGCGTTGCCAACGGGGGGCGTGCCGAACTGCCAGCGGGCATCTTCGCGGAGGTGTTGACCGCCCCAGTCGGAGATGTTGAAGGGGGGATTGGCGAGAATGAAGTCAGCCTTGAGGTCTTTGTGGAGGTCGCTGCGAAACGTATCGGCGTTTTGGGGGCCGAGGTTGGCGTCGATGCCACGGATCGCAAGGTTCATCTTGCACAAGCGCCAGGTCGTGTTGTTGCTTTCCTGGCCATAGATGGAGAGGTCGCCGATGCGTCCGCCATGCGCCAGGACAAATTTTTCACTTTGAACGAACATCCCGCCGGAACCGCAGCAGGGGTCGTAGATGCGGCCTTTGTAGGGTTCGATCATCTCAACGAGGAGCTTGACGACCGATTGAGGCGTGTAGAACTCCCCTCCCCCTTTCCCTTCGGCGCTGGCGAACTTGCCGAGGAAGTATTCGTAAACGCGGCCGAGGATGTCTTTGCTGCGGGATTCGGCATCCCCCAGGCCGACTTTGGCGAGGAGGTCGATGAGTTCGCCGAGGCGTTGTTTATCGAGGGAGGGTCGGGAGTAGTCTTTGGGGAGGACGCCTTTGAGGGTAGGGTTGTCTTTCTCGATGAGGGTCATCGCCTGATCGATGAGCTGGCCGACGTCGTACGTTTTGTTTTTGTCGTGGGTGTCGACGTAGCCGGATTTGGCGTGATCGGCGATAAACTGCCAGCGGGCTTTATCAGGGACCCAGAAGACATTCTCGGCGAGGTATTCGTCGCGGTCTTCGGGATCGGAAAGATCGTCTTCGGCGAGCTTATTGTGGAGTTCCTGGAAGGCATCGGAGATGTATTTGAGGAAGATCAGGCCGAGGACAACGTGCTTGTATTCGGAGGCGTCCATGTGTCCACGGAGCAGATCGGCGGCAGACCAGAGGGTCTCTTCGAAGCCGAGGTTGGCGGCGGTATTGTTGGCCTTGGATTTGTTAGTGGCGGCTTTACGTGGCATTGCAGGTAGAATCTTTCGATGTAACGTCTTGTTCAGTGTCTTCAGGCTACCGGGAAATGTGGAGCGGGGCAAACGAAACGGGGGTCTAATTCTGGCATTGGCTATTGTCACGACCACTCATGTTAGGCCGAGAGAGGTTATGTCAAATTAAAAATCGCCTTAGGAAACTCATCCGGAATTTCTCCATAGTGACAATGTCGATTGAACAAGAACAAAGGGAGCTTAATACCTGCATGTCGAAAATGTCGTTGTGACGGTGAAATTGGTGGTGACACGTTAAATCCTTTGAGGGGAGAGAGTTCTGGGAGTTGTCGAACATGTCGCAGTTGTCATTGGGTGGACACGCTCGCCATCAACAGATCTTGCGAGTTGATCGAATTGTGACAACTTCGAGCGGCGACAGGTAACACTTAACCTTGGGAGACGCTGGAAGTTATGTTGTCTTGCTGATTCGGTGACGGATCGGCGAGTGGTGTGACAGGTTTGAGTCGGATGATCATCGTCGGTTGGCCGGAGCGGACGCGTTGATTGACGTATTCGATTACTCCACGATCAATAGCGGGTTTGAGAATGGCATCGAGCTCGCTTCTTTTTAGACGAAACTGTCGCAGGAGATCGCGTGCGCGGAGGCCGTCGGGATTTTCCTGGAGAAGAGAGAGAATCACTTCAAGTTTCGTTCGCTTCTGTTCGATGACTTTCCGCTCGATTCGATCGGTCTCGTTTTCAGCGAACTGAGCATACACACGACGGGCTTCCCGCTTACACCATTCAATCAGAGTCATCGAGCGTTTGAGAGTCTCGCGGGGTATCTCACGATCAGGACGGTCTGCATCGCTTGCGGCAAAGTCAAGTAAATGAAGTGTCAGTGCAAGACGTGGACAATAGGCTTCAAGCTTCGGCCAAACCGTGCCGAGGATTCCATCCAGTTGAGCCAATTCGACCTGATGGCCATCATAGAATTGCTTCCAGAGCATACGGGCATCACTGGAGAAAACGAAAGTGATTGTGTCAATCTGATGTTCCCAGCCTTCGCCGGTCAGATCTTCAATACGCGCAAAACGGGAAAGTCGGAACTGATAGAGGCGTTCAATAAGTTTTTGATAGTGATTCTGGGCATCTGTCGAGATTCCATCATCGCTCCAAAACTGAAGTTTCCACGGCGGCTGACAAACCAGGAAGCGGGCAGCCAGTCCAGAGGCGATATGCTGCTTGTTCATGGCGACAATAAGGACGTC
>JBGSVC010000261.1:0-11050 GCA_041753175.1 Planctomycetaceae bacterium | reverse complement strand
CTCGGAGAATCAATAATATCAAAACTTACTCATGCATAGACTCTTTACAGTTGAGAAACTCAGCGTCATCGTCAAACTCTGTATCGACTCGCGGGCGGGTGTGACTGTGGTTTATCCTGTGTAATTGGATGATCGCTCAATATCGCGCAACAGACATCAGCTTGTCTTGATCAGTCGTCCTCCCAGTACCCTGTTTTTGTTATCGCTTATTCCATGCCGAAGATTTCCATCACTGACATCAATGATCCAAGATTGTCGATTTATCAGGAGGTTCGTCAAACGAATCTGACACGCTGGTCAGGAAAATTTATCGCCGAAGGCTGGCGTGTTGTGGAACGATTGATGCGATCGAGTGTGGGGATTGAATCGATCCTCGTCTCGGAGCGACGTTGTGACGAGATGGCAGGATTATTTTTGCAGCTTGATTCAGAAATTCCTGTGTACATCCTGGATCAAAAAACGGCAGAGATACTGGTGGGCTATAATTTTCATGCTGGTGTTCTGGCTGCTGGAATTCGTCCACCGCAGGCCAGTCTTGAAGATCTGATCCAGGGAGGAAGTATTCCGCTGCGACTCGTGTGGTGCCCGGGATTAAACTCACCTGAGAATTTGGGAACGATAATACGCCTGGCGGCTGCTTTTGGAGCCAAGGGAGTGCTCACAGGTCCAAGCGCACCCGATCCGTACAGTCGGCGCGTGGTTCGAACGTCGATGGGAAATATTTTTTCGATGCCGATTCGGGAGGTCAGTGATCCGTTTGCTGATGTGACGTGGTTGAAAGAACATGGTGGATATGAAGTGTATGCGACGCTGTTGAGTGAGAGCGCGATTCCCCTGGAAAAGGTCGTGCCTGCGAAACGCGCCTTGTTGATTTTTGGAAATGAGGCTGATGGGTTGCCGTTGGAGTTTCAGGAATTGGCCGATCATGCGATCACGATACCAATCTCGTCGGATGTGGATTCGTTGAATGTGTCTCATGCAGCGTCGATTGCTTTATATCACTTTCGATAAGCAGGTGAGGTCAAGGAGAAAATCCGCGCAACGTTTTGCTGTAGTGTGAAAGGACGATGAATGCGTCAACACCATGATACGGATTTTGAGAGACAAGGGCGTTCAGGCCGGTTGAATTGTCAGATGTGATTGAATCGTTATAACTGGAATCATCGCTGTGGGTTATTCCCATTGCTGATTGATCAAACAGATCACACCATCGTCATTCGACGACATTTTCTTTTGACCACCTCTCAATCCTGACCTAGTTTTGCATTGCAGGCAATTACGCGCTGCTGAGAGCCCAGTCGAGCACGTTCGGATCGAGATCATGAATATTAACCATCATAACCCCAGCAAAAACGTTCGATTAGAGCAAGACGCCCTGACGAAAGTGACGTATTCGCTGGACTCGACTCGCATCATGATGGGAATTCTGGAACTGACACGGATCGGTGAGAGTTGTAAGAGTGGTGATTCATCGCATTCCCTGGATGGGGTGATTTCCAAAAGACTGTTACGCGATCTTCTGGCGGCGTTGCATATTCGGGATATCAGCACGATCAACCACGTTCGAAGAGTGGCACAACTCGTTGTCGGAATGGGACAAAATCTGGGCTGGGAAGGCCACGATTTGCGTCGTCTGGAAGTGGCAGCGTTATTACATGATATTGGGAAAATTGGTGTTCCTGACAATTTGTTGCGCAAGCCGGGGCGTTTCAGTCCTGATGAAATTGAGCTGATGAGTTTGCAGACAAACGTAGGCAACTGTGTGTTGCAGGCGTGTCGGGTGGAAAGTCATGTGATTGAAATCATTTCACAGGCCCACGATCTTTGTAACGGCGCTGCAGAGGGGGCGACACGGTTTGGTCGAGAATATCTGTTGGGGAGTCGGATACTGGCAGTTGCGGATGCTTATGATTCGTTGACATCAGCCCAACCTTATCGACCGGCCAAATCGCATCAGGACGCGATTGAGACGCTTAATAATCAGCCATGCAGCCAATTTGATACCGTGATTGTGCAGGCACTTGATCGTTGGATCAACAAAGAGGGGCTGATTGTCCATAAGCCTGAAAACTACGAGGATTGTGAAGAGCAATTCAGTCCTTCTGATCTGCATGAAAGCCAACAGGCGGCATCGCTGTGTAATATTTTTTCGTATTTGTTTTTGCTGGAAAACCTGTATCACGGATTTTACATTCTCGATTCAGACCTGCGTTATGTGGTGTGGAATGGTGGAGCGGAGGACCTATTTGGAAAACCTTCGAGTGATCTGTTGTGGCAAAGCTGGTCTTCTCGAGCGATCAGCTATACCAATACCTATGAAGAAGACCTGATCGATGACGACTATCCCGTGCGACGCGTACTGAAAACGGGCAAGCCGGTTGTTGAGATGCTCAAGATCAAGAATGCGGAAGGCAAACTGACACGGATGGAAGTGCAATGCCTGCCGATTCGTGATCATCAAGGGAGCTTGTTGGGGATTCTGGAAGTTTTCAGTGATCATGAACATTCCAAGCACAATTCAAATCGATATCGCCAATTGAAAATACGAGCCTCTCATGATCCGATGACGAACGTGGCCAATCGGGGGGAGATGGAAAATCAGTTGATGAACTTGTTGCAACTGTTTCAGGAAGATCACGACGCTCATCCATTGAGTGTGATCTTTATGGATATTGATCACTTCAAACAGATCAACGATACCCATGGCCATACGGTGGGGGATCAGGTGTTGATCGACACCGCCAAAGTCCTCAAAGAGCAAACGTATTCGGGCGAGATTGTGGCTCGTTATGGAGGAGAAGAATTTGTCATATTGTGTCCTGAAACCAAACTGGATCAGACACACGCGCGAGCTGAACGCATTCGTTCAATTCTGGGAAAGACGACCGTCGGTACGGACAAGAAGTTGAAAATCACGGCTTCGTTTGGGGTGAGTGAAGTCGAAGTAGGCGACTCAATGACGAGCCTATTGCGACGAGCAGATCAGGCGGTGTATCAATCGAAACAGACGGGACGCAACCGGACATCGGTCGTGACAAATTCGACGTTGCGTGAACTGGAAAAGATCAACAAGGAACGCGAACAACAAAAATCACCGTTTGAATTCCTGGGGAATTTCGAAGCGGTCGTCGGGGCGGATATGCTCGTGTATAAACTGAGCGGATTTGTCGAAGCGCATCAGGCCAAACTGCTGAGTGTGGAAGAGGGCAAAGCCGTGATTCGGATCGGCGAAACGAGTTTCTGGGGAAGCATTTTAGGATCACCTGCCCGGGCAATTCAGTTGACGATCACGTTTCCGAAAGGAAATGAGTCCAATCCGCGTAGTGCTTCTGGGCCGAAGCGTATTACCGTACGGATGGTGCCCATAAGCTGGACGAAAGAGAAGGATGGATTTCAGAAGAAGGCGCGTGAGATCTTTCGAGAATTGCGATCTTATTTTGCAGCGAAGTAACCTTACAATCAGCAAGGTGATGGTCTGCGATTGACACTTCCTGCGGCAAGAAAAGTTGGTCCATACTCAAGCTGACCATCTTTGCATGAACATACTCAATTATCGAAGCTGATGGACGGGTGAGATTTCTTTGACGGTAGGTTCGGACCGGGACAGGTCGCTGTCGAAACGGATCGTGAGTTTAGCGTCGGTGTAGGTCCAGGATTCGTTGGTCCCTCCGGAGCTGTAGGCTTTCGCGATTGATGTAGGCTTGCCGAGGGTCTGATAGACCTGTGGACGTGTCATGCCAAGGGCGATGACTCCCTGTTTCATGGCTTCTCGAATCGGATCTTTGGGCAAGGCTGCGGCTTGTCCGGGAGTCAGCCAGGTGTCGTCGATTTTTATATAACCAAACTGTTTGAGGCGATCTTCAATTTCAGGTGCACCGGGATGTTTGCGAATGCCGCGATCCAGTAATTCGGTAGCATGTGCCCGATCATTGGCCAGGGTGATGTAGTCTTCGGAAAGAGTGACGATATCCGCGACGTTGTCCATCGAGAGTCGCTCAGCGCGGTAGGCAAGCCAGGTGTTGATGACGTCTTCTGCGGTTTTATTGTCGCCTTGCTTTCGGTAGGTTTCCGCCAGATCAATGGCCTGTTGACGACTGGAAGATTTCAGGGCAGAAAAGCGATAATCCATATATTTCATGAGGAGGTCGTGGGCGAATTCGGGCTCTTCGGGGAGGAGCAACACGGCTTGGCCGGAGAGTAGCTGGCCATTGCTTCCATCGCTGCGAAGTTGTGATTGAAGACTTGATTTCACGACGTCCTGATAGAAGATTCGTTCCATGATTGCGCGGCTGGTGCCATCGGCGGCTTGATAGGTTTTGATGGGGGTGGCGTTGTATTGCTGAACGAGGGCGTTGGAAATGCGTTCTGGAGGGACCGAAGCGCCGGGAAGTCGGGATGTAAGCTGGTTACGAAACTTCTCGTAATCGAATGAAGCTGGCTGTCGATTCTGCCAGATCAGGCGGAGTGCTTCGTGGGTCATTGACTGAACAGACTCTGAGTCGACGTTTTCCTGAGCCGCTTTCGCAGCGACTTCGAGGAGGGCTGGGCCATCATCGGCATTGATTAGGCTGCGAGCTAAAGTGATGGCTCGATTTCGAATTTTGACCACGAGATCAGCCAGCAGGGCATCGTCATAAAACGTGCTGTGTTCTTGTCCCCAGCGCGCCATTTCATACAGGTCTTCAACGGTGGGATTGGACATGGCACGCATGCGGAGGTCGAGATAGTCGAACTCTGTGGGGACGCCACGGAGTCGGGTGGCGACGAAAGCGATTTCGCCGTTCACTCGTTTGAATTCCCCCGTGACTTCCAAACGTCCGGAGCGTTGCGGGGGGACGATGTCGCGTGAAAAATAGACGTTCAATTCTGATTTTAAGAACTTCAGCGACTCTCGTCCGACGACAGAAAGCCGACCGTCGATGGTGTAGGTCTGGCCGGTCATCGTGGGCCAGTTGCTTTGATTTTCATTGATGTCTTTAATAAAGACGGCCGTTGGTTTCTCCTGTGCATAAAGTGAGCAGACGAACGGGGTGAAGGTCAGGAGGGTGAATGCGATGAGGGACTTGAGTTTTGTCATGGCGCTGGCTCCTGTTTCAAACCGTTCAAGACGCTGGTGGCGGGCAAGACGTGGGCGGCCTGGCATTGGCGTTCGAAAAGTTGCTGCCTGTCGGGGGACGTTTCCCAGGGATGAGAAAAGTCGCCCAGATAATTCAAAGTTTCCTGATGACACCACAGGAAGGATTCTTTTTCATCAAGAGAGATCAGCCACCCGGCGGGTTGTGTGGAGGTCCGTTCCCAATTGATTAATCGAGCAGCGATCACGACCGGGAGCCATTCGCCGGAAAGATCGAGGTGATCGAATGCAGGAAGATCCCCCTGGAGAATCAGGGGAGACTGTCGATACCACAAATCGGGAGCATATTCGATCTGTTTGGGTGGACGTGATGCTGTATCTGACGACGAGGACACGTTGATGCGGATCCGGGTTTCGAAGATCATCCAGCTACCGTGATAGATCGTGCGGAAGCGAGTTGACCATAGATCGATTTTCCGATCATCGGCATAAGCCTGGGCATCTTCGGCGATTTCGAAGAGGTCGCGTGAGGAGAGATGAGTGAGGGTCGTGGTTTCACGACCGAGTTGCCGGACCTGTTGTTCGAGGTCATCCCCTGGCCTGAGGACGTTGAGAGCTTTGACGGAAAGCTCCAGTTGCTGGCTGGCGGCCTCAAGGTCGTCGTTGGCGAGGTCTTGCTGGGCCTTGGTCCAGGAATCATTGAACTGAATTTGAGCCAGTGAAACAGCGCGTGTGTGGATGCCATACCATGCCGTCAGGAGCACCACCATAGCAATCGATGCCGAGAGCATACGGAGGGGAGTGAATTGTCGACGTGTCCAGGAGAGTGTGTTGAAAAACGAGAGTTTGAGACGTTGAGCCGCCAGAGTTAATGTGTTGAGGAATGATGTGCCCAGCCCTGTGACTTTTGACTGCATGGCGCCGAGAATTTGCCTGGCCGGGGGACCGCGTCGACGTTTTTTTTTGGCTTTTATTTTTTTGGGTTCGGGGTAGGGACACTCAGGGAGAAGGTAATGTTGTCGTTGACATTGCAGGCAGTCGGTGATTGATGGTCGGGCTGGCCGAACTCCAGTTATTTTACAGCCACATTGACATCGGAATTCGTAGGTATTGACCTCAGGAATGATGTCGGCCTCATTCTTTCGTCGTGGCTTTCGAGTT
Organism: Planctomycetaceae bacterium; assembly: GCA_041753175.1. Taxonomy (GTDB): domain Bacteria; phylum Planctomycetota; class Planctomycetia; order Planctomycetales; family Planctomycetaceae; genus SXPC01. The sequence continues at coordinate 4,815 of JBGSVC010000261.1, read as the reverse complement.
GGGCTTTGAGTGGAATCGATCATAGACTTCTGAACTTGCGTAGAAAGTGCTGTTTGTCGAGATATTGGGCAAGAGAATGATGAGAAGAGTTGTTCAAGGTTGCCAACAGTCAGGGTGTGCTATTATAGGCATCTTCCCGCAATTATAGATATCTTCCCATAGACATACGACAGATGAAGGAAATTCGCTGGGGGGATTGTCAAAGTAGACATGAATTCCGAGTTACGCAATCCTATTTTGTTAACTGTTGAAATATAGAAAACTCGAGAGAGCCGCATCATGAATCGCCCTGAGACCATCATCGTCGTGCACCCCAATGAGCGGCGTAGTAAGTGTTCGGTCGAACCGTTGCGGGGGCAAGAGGGGTTTACGTTTTGGAAGTTTCCTCAGAAAGATCCGTCGGTTTTGGGAGACTATGTGCGACTGGGGATCGGAGGCCCTGCGATTGGTCCTGAAGATGTTGGTCGAGGACTGGTTGTGCTGGACGGGACGTGGCGGTGGGCGGCGCGGATGGAGCAGGACTATACTGACCTGCCGATTCGATCACTGGTCAATTGGAAGACAGCTTATCCGCGTGTGTCAAAAGTGTATGAAGATCCTCTGGAGGGTCTGGCGACGATTGAGGCGATCTTTGCCGCTTATGTGCAAATGGGGTTGCCAGCGGAGGGTTTACTGGAGAGTTATTATTGGAAAGAAAAGTTTCTGGAGCTCAACTCTGATCGATTGTGATTGCTACCTTGGCAATGTTTACTTGCTCAATAGGAAAAACCGCATTGCAGCATGAGGGCTGGGCTGATACCGAAGCCGGGAGTGTCGTGACGGAATTTGACACGTCGATCAAAGACGACTCCGGTTTCGAAAAAGGCTTCAATATCAGGTGAGCTGACAAAAAGCCCCAGCGTTCCGCGATAATCCGCCAGTTGAATCTGTTCATCGCGATCGGCAGGAGCCAGCTTGATTTGATAGGATTCGACGTGGTATTCCAATCCCAGTTTCAACCAGGCTGACACGTCGCCTGCATGATAGATTTTCCAGTCGATCGTCGGGTGAGGAAAAACCATAGTGAATTGCCAGTCTTCATGGGGACGGAACACAAAACCGGCATGAGGCAAGACGATTGCATCGACACGGTCCCAATAGAAGACTCCACTGACCAGCGTGAACGATTCATTGATGACACGCGTGCCGACCAGATCGATATCAAACATCCAGGCGTCGGAATTCATATTGGCCCGAAAATCACTGGAAAACTGTGGAGTGAGACTGAAAGATATGCCGCTATGTTTGACACTGGCTACCCCTAATTGGAAGGGGAAGGCGAAGGAATAAACATTGGGTGGCAAATCGGGAGAACGAACGCCGGTCCATTCACGATAGCGGAACCAGGATTGATGTGCTGCGGAGAGGATTGGTGCAGAGTCATCGAATGATCTTGTTGAAACATGATAGAAATCGAGTTCGAAGATGCTGAAGTTTCCCGTGGACTGGCCTTGATTGCTGTTGATTTCTGCTGGGAAGATGTAGCTGAACATCTCGTAGGAGATAAGAGGAGGATGTGTTTCGTCTGCAGATTCTAATTGACGTGTCTGATCCAGCTCAGTGGCTTGCGCGGGCAGGTCGGATTCCAGGAGTAGAGGCTCATCGCCCAAGGATTCCACGGTTTCTGAGAGTTGCACTGAAGAGGGATGGGGCATGACCGGAATTGTCGTGGCCAAAGGGGTTGCAAAGGCGTCAGAGAATTGCTCATCAAGTTGATATAAGGTTTCATCAGATGCATATGCGACCTGACAGATCGAAACGAAAATTCCCAACAGCAGAAGGGACTGTGCGAAATTGAATGTCATTCTATTGAATGTCATTTCCGGGAATTTCCGAGGAAATTGGAAGGGAAGATTATGCATTCGAGAGACCATGGATGGTTGAGTTGACATAAAAAACGGAGACATTGACCTCAAGCCAAAGTGCCTCCGTTAAACATGGTTCTCGACTATTGATGAGTACGCGTGGCGCGTATCTGTGACGGCGTTTGGTCGTTTATGACCTTTGTTTTCCACGTTGCGCACCGCCAGTGCTCGCTACGGCTACGCGCAGTCTGCTCTAGAATCTGAGGCCACCTCTGAGGAAGAGAGCAGGATCAGTGCTGAATCCGAGGGTGACATCGTCTCGTCGGAAGGAGGCCTCGCGTTCGAATGCGATCCCGACTTCCATGAAACTGGCGACGTAGCCATTGTCGGATCGTAAGCCGACATAGCCTCTCCAGTCTGACATCTGAATTTGATCTTGATAATCGGTAGGGTCGATGGTGACTTGATACGATTCGACGTGATACTCGCCGCCGACATAAAACCAGGTGGGAGCGTTAAACCAGTTTCCGACAAACACATCCACGCGGGGATTCGGGAAGATCAAACGCCATTCCCAATATTGGCTGGGGGTCCAGATAACCCCGGCGTGAGGCAGAATGATCTGATCAACACGATCCCAATAGAAGGCTCCGAGTACCCAGGTCAATTCGGGAGATTGTTGGAAGTAGAGGGTGGCATTGGCATCGAACATCCAGGCGTCTGAGTTGAGGTTTTCGCGAAAATCGGAAGCGATCTGTGGTTTGAAACCCAATGACAGCGACCACGGACCGTGTTTAGGAGTGGTCATCTCGATACCACCTGCCAGACGAAAGACGTTGGGAGGGAGATTGGGACTGCCGGGGCCGGTGAATTCCCGATAGTTGAATTCTGGAGTGAATTTCCAGATATAGCCATTGGAGTTTTGAGTGACGTAATCTTTGATGATATCAACTTCGAGAACAGCCAGACTGCCGGTATCGGTGCCGTTATCGCTGGTCGTGTCGCCATCGAAGATGTATCCAATACTCATGCGATCAGTCCAACCGAAGCGGTAGGGTTGTGGACCGTTGAGACCATAAACGCCCATGGGAGCGCCGCCATAGGCGCCATAGGGACTGGCAGTGGCTAATGGATTGGCATTGGTAAAGGGATCGTAGGTCGGCGAGGAATAGAAGGAATCCATACCACTTGAAGGAAAGCCAGGGCTGGCAGGCCCTGAGAAGTTTTGATAAGCGGTCGGAGAGACATCTAAGCCAGCGGAGGGCTGAAAGGTAGGGGGTGGGGTATAGCCGCCGGCTGCGGAACCTGAAGAGGGTTGAGAGAAGAAGGGGTCAGCCGATTGTCCGCGAATCGCCAGTTCGAAATCCTCGATTTGCGGATAAATGGTGACATGTTGTTGATCACCTCGTGCAGATTGAGGGGCTGCGTAGGCAGAGTTATCTGCGTTGAACGTAGTCACAGCCAGCAGGCAGAGAAATGTCGTCACGGGTGTGATCCTGTTGGGAAGAGAAGAATTGGCGGATGTCAATTTCAATGAGAATTCGTGAGAGGGGTGTCACAGTGAGGCGCACGAAACGTCTTGAAAAAGTCAATAAGAACGGGAATATCAACAAATCTGGAAAATAGGTCAACATCAACTCAAGTTTTCAGGGCACTGAGCCGAAGGGAGAGAAAAAAATACAAAATTTTCATGTGTCGTCGCTTTTTTACTCAAGTTTTCAGACTCACTTAGATTCAGAAACGACAAATGGTGGCCAGTGATTGAATTAATTACAGATTTGGGGTTGTGGAATGCTGAAAATCCAAGTCGGGTCTTGTTGAAGTCGGGAAACTTAAATAAAAGCCGCGATAAGTCTCAACTTCTTTTGTTTCGGAGTCGATTTTAGAGATAACCGTTACTATCGGTGCAACCGGTAAAGTTTGCCTAGTTTGCAGGACATCGAAACGAGACGGTCATTCTCCACCTCAAGTCATTTCTACCTATCAAACGTCACCTCATAGACACATCACCTCTCTCCTTCACCCCATAGCAACTGATCTGACTGGTCATTTTTGGTTTTTGAGTCAGCGTCTTTCGAGACACTTTTGGAGGTTGACGAAGTTGACAGCTTCGCGATCTACAAAATGACCTGAGAACCGGCACGACGTCATCCCCAACCGACAATCGTGATTCCCTGACTATCTGAGCATTGCTGGAGCCCTCCATGAACAAACCATTCCGTAGAATTCTGACTGCCCTGGCTCTTTTGACGATGTCGCATTCTCAGCTTTCTGCCGCTCAGGTCACAAGCGAGGATGCCGGGTCATCTGAGGGGCGTGTGATGCTCAATCAGTCCGCGGCTCCCGAAGCTGATGGCATGATGGGTGAACCCCATGTGATTGGCAGTCCCTATGATGGAGCAGAAGGCTCCATGGGAATGCCCATGTACGACGGCGGTATGGCTGGGTCTGCAGCGGTGGGAGGGTATAACGGATCAGCTTCGGCATCCGTCAATGTGCCTCAACAATGGTATTCTGCCCCCTCGAGTATGAATCCGAATGGAGCCAATGGTCTGGGCTATCGGATCAGCGACGATCCATTTGATTTGAAATTACGTCTGGATAAACGTGTTGGTGGCCTGCAAGGCTACGAAAACGGGTATACCAACCTGGGTGCCTTTATTCCGTTTGAACAGGATGCCTACAGCCTGTGGTTTACGGATGTACGGGCCATGATTACCGACAATGGCCAAGGGGGAGCCAACATCGGGTTTGGTCATCGTCGCTACTTCTCGGAACTCGATGCCGTGCAGGGGTTGTCGTTCTGGTATGACTACGATGATGGACACCAGGCCGATGCCTACAGTCAGTTGGGCCTTTCCTATTCGCTTTACAGCCGCTACTGGCGGATGAATGCCAATGGTTACTACGTCGCCAGCGACGATAATCAGCTCGTCTCTTCGGGTGTGTTCGGCATTCCGTTCTATACCAA
>JBGSVC010000260.1:0-6367 GCA_041753175.1 Planctomycetaceae bacterium | reverse complement strand
TGGGATGCTGTATTGCGACGGATTTTCACTGGGAATTCAGTGCAAAAGTGATCAGAAGCGAACTGTCTGGTGCAGTCATACGCCTTCGACAATCAAACCGCGATAAACGGCCCCGCGATGCCGGTGTTGGGCTGCTTCCTGATAGGCCGGGCTTTCATACCAGTCGCGGGCTTCATCCAAGGTCGGGAACTCGGCAATGACGACGCCTTCAACATCCGGACCTTCCAGCGTCAGATGCTTCCCGTATGCGGCTAGCACTTTCAGCGAGCGGCCATCCAACGTCCCTTTAACCTTTTCCCAGTAGGCTTCCAATTCGGACTGGTCGAGTGTCTTTTCGCGCATGAACACCACGTAAGCGGGCATGGTTTTCTCCTGTAAAGGTGTGGGAATCGAGATTAGCGCAACCCGCCGGACGCGACGATGACTTCGCCGGTCAACCAGCCGGAGTCATCCGAGGCGAGAAACGAAACAACTTTAGCGATGTCTCCTGGCGTACCCATTCGGCCCAGTGGGGTCATGGCGACGAGGAGCTTCTCGATGTCATTATCGACGCCGTACAGTCCTGCCTCCTTCGTACCTTCGCTGAGCGTGGCGCCGGGATTGACGGAGTTCACACGAATCCTTTGCGGAGCCAACTCTTTGGCCAGCACGCCGGTGACGGCATCGAGGCCCGCTTTGCTGGCAGAGTAAATCGAGTATCCGGGCGGATGCGAGCGCGAGGCACCGGAGCCGATATTGATGATGCTTCCACCATCGGGTCCGAAGTACGGGAGCGATTCGCGGATGACCAGCAATGGCCCGAGTAGGTTGATGTTGATCTCGCGGTGGAACTCTTCCTCCGTCAGTTCCGCGACAGACATCGCCTGATAGACTCCAGCGTTGTTGATCAGAATGTCGAGAGAGCCGAAGGTTTCCTTCGCCCGCTCAAAAAGCTCGGCGACATCGGCGGATTTCGAGACATCCGCCTGAATCGCGATGGCACGGCCACCCCCAGCGTTAATCGCATCGACGACGGATTCCGCGCCGGTTCGGTCGCTCGCGTAATTCACCACAACTGCCGCACCAGCAGCGGCAAGTTCCCTGGCGATTCCCGCTCCGATGCCTTTGGACGCTCCCGTTACGAGAGCCACTTTGCATTGCAATTTCGACATCACTTGTCCTCCTTACTCCCGTAGACACCACGGGAAGAAGACTGTGACAAGCGAATTCAAGATTCTTCAGTTGAGTTGCAGGGCTGTCCCAAAATCGCCTTTGTCGAGCAGTTGCCGCAGCCAATCGAACTGGTTCTTCGGTTCGAGAAAGGGATGCTCGCGGAAGATCGCCGCGTATTGTTCATCCACAGCAGTCTCGATGCTCCGCACGATACCTTCTGCCGCTTCCGAGATGCGTTGCAGATGCAGCGGGACAAATTGTAGATGACCGGGTTTGACATGTCCCGCGTCGATAAAGCCCTTGGTCTTCTTTGGGCAGCGGCAGGGATTGTTTGCGTTGACCAGACCGCACTGGCCGTGCATGAACTGGTAGAGGTCGCGGCGGGCGCGCGAGAGGCTCTGCCGGAAATTGTCGGCGGTCATCTCCAGGACTTCGCTGCCGACCGTGTCGCTGGCTCCGAAGATTTCGCCCAGCGTGAAGATCAGCCGTTGCTTGCGGTCGAGGCAGAGCAACATCCCCATAGTACAGGAGATTTTGGCTTCTTCAACCAGCAGCGGCACATCGACCGGCACGGACTTCGGGTCGGGCAGGTCCAGGTCGAGGGTGTCGTTGATGGCGGCGGCGTAGCTGGAAAAGGTCTCGGCTTCGGTTTCACCGCCGCGCCGCTTTATGTTCAGTACGTGGTTGGCCGTGATTCGGTAGAGCCAGGTGCGAAACTGGCTTTCCCCCTGGAAAGTGCTGAGTCGCGTGATGGCCTTGATCAGCACTTCCTGTGTGACTTCCTCCGCATCCTGCGGGTGGAAGACCATTCGGACTGCGATGTTGTAAATCCATGCCTGATGCCGGTGGACCAACTTTTCCAAAGCCTCACGGCTGCCAAGCTTCGCCTGCTCGATCAGGTCTTTATCCGTCGATTCATCAATGACCTCGGCAAAGGGATTGTGCATCGCCGCATTCCTCAATCAGCGCAGCTCTATTTTACTCGGACGGACATCAACTCCTTGGATACGCGAGGCAAAGGACTGTATCAATCGCGTCTGAAATTGCAGTTACCGCCCTAAAAGTCAATTCCCGCCAACAGTAGCTTTCGCAACCACTGGCAAGATTTGAGTTTAAAGAGCAATCGGGCTGACAGGATTTGAACCTGCGACCTCTTGACCCCCAGTCAAGCGCGCTAGCCAAGCTGCGCTACAGCCCGTTTGTCCTCGTTTCGCTACCATGGCTCGCGATCCAAAAGACCAACGCACTGTAAACGATCCCTCCGCGTCTGGCAAGCCAATCCGTTCTCACTGACTGATATTTGCCATCCCATGATTGACGTTCACACTTTGCACAGATAGCCTTGACGGCAGCCAACTTGTGGCACTCAGACCGTTCTGTTTTCAGAACCTCAATAAATCGTCGTCTGCATTCAACAAGCCAGCGTGCTTGAACTCCTCTACTTTCCTAACGTTAATCATGTGGCAGAGGCTAGGCCAGATTGTTTCGCGACATTGGTTAGTGGTCATTGTTCTTTGGACACTGACCGCAGGTATTCTGTCGTGGACTGCGCCTCCCTTTGATTCCGTTGTGCAAAACGGCGAATTCGCCTTTCTTCCTGCCTCCTCGCCCTCTTTGAAAGCCGAAAAACTTTTCCAGGAAGCCTTCGGCAGCGATCTCCTTTCCAGCCTCGTCGTGATCATTGCCAGTCGGGATCATCGCCCACAGGGACTGGTTACGATTGAAGAAACCGAGGCTGAGCAAAAAGCCCGTGGCGAATCCGAGGAAAACCGTCGCTCCAGCGACTTTGAATTCATCGACAACGTGCTCAAACCGGCGCTGGCAACAATTGCTGAAGCTGACCTCGCCCGTCAAGCAAAAAAGAACAACGATCAGTTGAATGATCCCGCTTCCGGGATTCGTATCAACACCTTCAGCGATTCCATGCTCGGTCCTCTCCTGACTAGTCAGGACAAAAAAGCCACTTTAGTCACCTTGCAACTTCAACATGACTTTATGGACCACCGCAACGATACGCTCCTCAAAGAGATCGAGCAGTTGCTGCAAAAAGATCCTGAGTTCCGCAAAAAAATTCCGCTGGGACTCGAACTCTCTGTCAGTGGGTCAGCGACAGTTGGCCGCGATATGACACTCGCCGCCAAAGAGAGTGCAGATTCCTCCGAACTACTCACGATCGTGATGGTAGTCGTGTTGCTGGTGATGATTTATCGAGCCCCGATGTTGGCGATCATCCCTTTGTTTACAGTTGCCGTCTCTCGAAATGTCGCCTTGTGCCTGCTCACTATTCTGGCCAAGTATGAATGGATTGATGCTTTCTCTGGTATGAATGTCTATGTGACTGTCGTCACGTATGGCGCTGGAGTCGACTATTGCCTGTTTCTGATCGCCCGTTATCAAGAGTATCTCGATGATGGGCAATCTTATGAAGATTCCATCAGTCAGGCTGTCAAAGGGGTCGGGACTCCCCTGGCAGCGTCAGCACTGACATCAATCGTTGGCATCGGCATGATGATCTTTGCAGACTTTGAAAAATTTCAGCAGGCCGGCATCGGGATTTCCATGGGGCTGTTTTGTGCCTTGTGTGCTTCCCTGACCTTAACACCTGCCGTTCTCAGGCTGGCAGGTTCCTGGATATTCTGGCCACATGCCCAGGTCGAAAAAATCTCTCAACAAACGGGCTGGTATCGGGCGTCTCATCCCATCTGGGATTGGCTTTCGCGGGAACGCATTGACTCTTATTGGTACGCAATCGGACGGTTTTTGATTCGCCATCCTTTTCAGGTCATGCTCAGCGCGATCACAGCCATGATTCCGTTCGTGATCGTCTCAACACTTTACTATGACTACCTCAGCTATGGCCTGCTCGAAGAACTCTCCGACGATCATCTCAGCGTCATTGGCACTAATGAACTGAAAAAACATTTTCCCGCAGGCTATCTGGGCCCGGTTACGGTACTCGTCAAAAATGAAACCTTCGAATTTACCTCCGACGAAGGTAAAGAACTGATCGCCGAATTGAGCGCACGACTTAAAACGAAAATGGAAGACCTCCATCTGGCGGATATCCGGTCGGTCTCCAATATTTTAGGCGTCGCACACGAGAGCGAACAAACGTCTGTTGATCCTCCCTCCAATCGAGGCGTGTTGGGGACCGCTAAAGATCTGGTCCGTCGACGCAAGATCAACGACTACTACGTTTCCAGCGAAGGGGATCTGGCTGGCAAAGTCACGCGCATGGACTTTGTCTTCGAAGACGATCCCTTTTCACGCAATAATATCGATGAACTCAATCGTCTCGAAGAGGCGCTTCAAGAATCTCTCCCTCAGGAAATGAAAGACAGTACCCAGTTTTTCGTCCTTGGCCCGACGGCCAGCATCCGTGACCTCAAAAACGTCACCGACTCCGATCAGATTCGTGTCAATATTCTCGTGCTGGCGGGAGTCTATTGCATACTCGCGGTCACAATTCACGACTTGACCATTTGCATGTTCCTGATCGTCAGTGTCTTTTTTAGTTATCTGGCGACACTTGGTGTCACCTTTGTCGTCTTCTGGATGTTCGATCCCATGAATTTCTCAGGACTCGACTGGAAAGTCAGAATGTTTCTATTCACGATTCTGATTGCCATCGGCGAAGACTACAACATTATGCTGATGACCAGGATCGACGAAGAATCCAAAGTCTATGGACCGATCAAAGGCGTGTCGCATGCTCTCGCCAAAACGGGTAGCATTATCTCCAGTTGCGGTGTCATCATGGCGGGAACGTTTGCTTCGTTGATGTCCAGCAGTCTTTCGGGGATGGTCCAACTCGGCTTTGCACTGAGTTTTGGTGTTATGCTGGATACGTTTGTCGTTCGTCCACTTCTCGTCTCTGCTTTTATGGTGATCTATCGCAGTTACCTGCTGCGTCAAAAACGCATCAATTCGACTCCCACCCAAAAAGCGACTGGGTGACCTTCCTGCAGAATCGTCTTGTGAAGCAGGCCGCCTACACGCTATAACACTCTGTGTTCTAACTCATAGTCTTGCATCGTAGTTACGTCCATACCGCATAACTTCTCATGAAGGAGCAAGGATGCTCTGGTTTCTCCCGAATCTCATGATTGGAAGATTTCTACGTCAAGATCTCGGGATTGATCTGGGAACCTCAAACACGACGATTGCCGTCGCCAGAAATGGCATCGTTCTGAGCGAGCCGAGTGTCGTTGCCGTCGAAAAAGGAACCAACAGACGACTCGTTGGCGGGACAGCCGTCGGCAAACTTGCCCGGCAGATGCTGGGCAAAACTCCACAAACCATGACCGCTGCCCGTCCGCTCGCACGTGGCGTCATCACTGACTTTCGACTATGTGAGGCCATGATTGGCGCATTCATGATGAAACTTCGTCATCACACACGCCTTGGACTCATTCGGCCACGCGTTCTCGTCTGTGCGCCTGTCGAAATGACGGCTGTCGAACGCCGGGCCCTCTTTAACACGATCGAACGCTGCGGCGCGTCCCGCAGCTACATGATTCACAAAGTCAAAGCAGCAGCGATCGGAGCCGGCCTCCCCATCACAGAACCCATTGCCAGCATGATCTGTGATTTGGGAAGTGGGACAACAGAAATCGCCATCTTCTCATTAAGCGAAGCCGTCAGCGCACGCACCTGTCATGTCGCTGGCGATAATCTCGATCAATCAATCGTCGACTATCTCAAAAGACGCTACTCACTGCGCATCGGTACTCCCACAGCCGAACAACTCAAGATAGAAATTGGTAGCGCCTATCCCCTCGCTCAGGAACTTACCAGCGAAGTCCGGGGCCTCGACGTCATCAGCGGAGTTCCTCGCAGAGTCTACATTACCAGTGAAGACCTGCGAGAGGCGATGGCTCAACCACTTTCCAGTATCGTCGATGCCATTCGTGAAACGATTGAAACCTGCCAGCCAGAACTCGTCGCTGATCTGGCTGAAACCGGGATTGTCTTGACAGGCCGCACCGCGCTGCTCAGGGGCATCGATCAACTCCTCACCGAACAACTCGGCATGACCGTTCGTATCGACGACGATGCCGCCACGTCGACCATCCGCGGCATGTCCATCTGTCTGGACCATTTCGACGAATGGAAACAACAATTCCTCACGGATCTCTCCGCAGCATGACGCATTCATCCAATTACAGACACTCCCCCCAGAAGCGCCCGCCAATTTTATTTCCTTCGGGATGTT